>CBDEMG010000045.1:0-4735 GCA_965240855.1 uncultured Bacteroidia bacterium
AAACTCTATGGTTTTTATTCTGTGATCAAGGGTAGCAGTCAATACCTTCGCTTCGTATTTCTGACGGGCGTTACGCGCTTTGCGAAAGTGGGGATCTTTAGTGGACTTAACAATCTGAAAGACCTATCGATTTTACCCAACTACTCTGCCATCTGTGGCATTACTGAAGAAGAATTATTGACGAACTTTCAACCAGAGATCGAATCGTTTGCTTCTCAAAAGAAGATGTCGCGAGCCGAGGCATTGGCACTACTCAAGAAACGATACGATGGGTATCTCTTCTCGGAAGAGGGCGTGAATGTCTACAATCCGTTTAGTTTGTTAAATGTCTTTTCAGAGAATTATGTAAATGACTACTGGTTCACAACGGGCACGCCCACTTTTTTGGTAGAAAAACTAAAAAAGGAAAGGCACTTTTTACCGAGTTTTACGGAGGGGATTAGTATTCCGCGCATGATGCTCGAGACCTATAGTACCGAGACTCAAGATATTATCCCTGTACTTTTTCAAGCAGGTTACCTAACTATTAAAGATTATATCCCAGAGGGCGAAGTTTATCTGCTCGGCTTTCCGAATGACGAGGTGAAGTATAGTTTTCTGGGGAATTTACAACCGATTTTAGCACCACTGAAGTCGTCAACTAGTGGGGCAGCTGTGTGGGAATTTCAAGAGGCGATCGTAAAGGGAGATGTCGCGAAAGTAATGGCTAAGATCGAAGCGCTCTTAGCTGGGGTTCCCTATGACAATATTAACGATGTAGAATATCGCGAGCGAGATGCGCAGGTCGCTCTCTTTTTCATATTTACGCTGCTGGGTCAATTCATTCAAACCGAAGTACACAACAACAAGGGGCGCGCTGATATCATAGTGCACACCGCAGATATTATTTATATCATCGAATTAAAACTCTGGAGTGCAGGTTCAGCCGAGGATGCGATTGCACAAATAGAAGCGCAGGGGTATGCTACTCCGTATCAAGAATCGGGTAAAAAGATTCTGCTCATCGGCGCGTCGTTTGATCAGGAGAAGCGTAATATTGGGGAGTGGATCCTAACGCCGGACCGGCGATGACTGCGCAAAGCGATTAGAAGATTTTCGAGAGCCGATTAACAGACAGGCATGCTTCGTAGGCAGCACTGGGTTTCTACTGCCGTGCTGCAGGTTTGTAAGGAGGACAGAGCATTCCCTGTCTAGTAAGCGAATATCTATTTAATGTCTTTGCATAAATAATTGTTATTTCGACATACCCTACGTTATTTTCTCCCTTGTGAAAAAAAAGTTACTAGACACCAATAGGTAACAATCCCCTCTGCTACAGATATTACTTATTCCTGAGTGCTTTTCGAAGCTTGTGTCAAAAAACCTCTCCCACAACTTGTGGCGTTGTGGGAGAACAGATGCCTATCATAAAACCACTATAATTTTTTTATAATGGTCGGCTCTCCTTCTACCTCGATTTGTAATGTTAAGCAAGGTCTATTGGCAATTGGACTTTGCAACGTAAACGCATCGGATAGCCACTTCAAATCGTTCTCCGTTAACTCGCTCAATTTTACGGTGCGCACATTATAACCCGGTATCTCTTTAAGAAGTCGCAAATCTCTTACTTGGGCGAGATACGCTTTCAAATCGTCAAATATGATCTCGAATCGATCGCTCACATCCTTCTTTGTCGTCTCATTTTCTTGAAGATATACCTTTATACTCTTGATATTGATAGGTTTCTTAGGCAGTCCTTTATAAGCCGAACTATATACCTGACATTTCGGAAGATCATATTCTTTTACCATCTGCTGATGCAATTCTGTATGATGCTTCGCATCAATTTGATCTGTGCTGGAAAGAACTACAAAGATACTATTCGTCGATTCTCCAATACTTAATTTTCTAGGAGTAAAGAATGCACGAAAGGCGTATTCTTCACGAATTTCTGTACCTTCTTTTTTTTTCTTACACCCCATAAAGCACACCAATAATACTCCGACTGTAACGAACCATATAGCCCCTCTGTAGCTCCTTTTCATTCTCTCAATAATTTAAGGACGACAATTAGATATTACTTATTCCTGAGTGCTTTTCGAAGCTTGTGCCAAAAAACCTCTCCCACAACGTTGCTAGTTGTGGGAGAACAGATGCCTATCATAAAACCACTATAATTTTTTTATAATGATCGGCTCTCCTTTTACTTCAATTTGTAATGTTAAGCACTGTTTATTGGCAAGCTGACTATACAACTCAAACTGCTCAGGTAACCACTTCAAATCGTTCTCCGTTAACTCGTTCAATTTTACGGTGCGCACCTTATCACGAGATGCGCTTCCTTCATAAAGTCGCGAAGCTCTTACTTTGGCGACATACGCTTCCATATCGGTGAATTTGATCTCAAATTGATCGCTCACATCCACTTTCGTCTCATTTTTATGAAGATATACCTTTATACTCTTAATGTAGATCGGTTTCCTAGGCGGTGGACCATAAGACGAACCATATACCTCACATTTCGGAAGATCATATTCTTTTATCATTTGCCGATGCAAGTCTGTATGATGCTCCTCATCAATAGCATCAGATTTGTAAAGATGTACTGTTATTCGATTATTTTCTTCTTCTCCTATCCCTATTCCACTAGGAATAAAGAAATAAGAAAAGGCGTATTCCATACCACCTACAATTCTTTTCCGACACCCCGTAGAGAAAAAGAATAGAACTCCAATTGTAACGAGCCATATAGCCCCTGTATAGCTCCTTTTCATTCTCTCAAAATTTAAGGACGACAATTTAAGATATTCGTAATATCAAATTCGTAATAAAACCGTTTCGAATGACGTAGCTTGTCGTCATCCTTCTCAATCGGTTTATTGGAATCAAATACGCCAGGATAAAAATAGCCATCTGAATTTCCTCCCCATCCCCAGTTGCAGTGTAATAAAGTCTGCGATTCTTCTGTATCATATCGCCTCACAACTTTCCCATACTCATCTTTAATACGAACTTTTCTTGTGCGACTTATCTCTTTATAACCATCGCAGAGCCAAGTATGACCGCCTCCTACAGGAAAGAGATCTATGTTAATTTTCCAGAAATATATACCGCGAGGTTCTGAAAATCCAGACATGACCACAGGACATCCCGCCCTCAAACTTTTTATCACCTCTGCAGCATTCTTGTATTTGGTAACTTTAGAGTACTGCGCATATCCCATCTCTTTTAATACTTTAGGAATCGACTTCTCAGAAGCACTCGTTCCCTCCAAACCCCAAGAATTATGCAGTGCGTCCCCTATATTACGAAACAATTGTGCAATTTCTGCATTGAACCGCTCGCTTTCTTGAGATGTATATTCCGTGTAATGTTTATGCTTTTTTAAAAAGCTCCAATCAAGATACTGACCCTTATACTTATAAGGGTAATTATATCTTGAAAGTAATTGTGCCACAGCAGTAGTAACACAACCTGCTAATGCCCTCTTACCGTTTATAATCTTTGCATTGTTATTGTACGGATAACTTTGATTCCACTTTACAGAAATCAAAGGCTCGACTTCCTCATCTACCTCCCACTTAGTATACTCAACGTGAGTATGGTATTTAAATGCACCAGGAAGTGGCTCAAGAATCAATTCCCTATACCGAGTCCAATAGTCATCAGGATGCTCATTACCATTCTCATCTTTTAAGCGTTGTAACTCCATTTCATAAAATCCAGGCAAACGACTCATAAAAACGGCTAATCCACTCTCGGGTGAAATATTTTCCATATTCAGACTCCCGTTTTCGGAATAAGATAATAAATCGTTTGCCAAACGTTTATCGCCAGAGATAAGAGCATACCCACTTTTATTACGACGATTTAACACATAAAACACCGTATCTACTGGTTTTACGTACTCTGAACTCACACTTCGAAGTTTTATATTCCTCTCCATAAGCACTCCCTTAACTTCAAACTCATCGCCACGTATCTTCTCGTTACTGATACCAAATAAACCAGAAGCTATTGCAATCACTTCTGCTTTGCTACGCTGTGCTAGCCTTGCCTCTTTTATCGCATTGTCTTGTTTCACAGAGTCTATAGCCTCTACTCGGATTTCAGTATATTGCTTAACAGGTTCTGTAAAACCATCTTTTTCGCTACAGGCAGCGAAAACAATCGGGAGAAAAAGGAGTAAATACAACCGCGAAATTCGTTTCATTGTTTTTTTATTATAAATGATTCTCTACTTAAAGTTACGTAAAATGTCTCAAAAAGATACTGTCTTAAAAAAAGTAGCGTTCATACTTTTTTTAGGACAGTAGCCTCTTGCAGATTATTCAATGACATTTGGAGGCTATTTTTACAAAAAAAAATCTCTTAGCTGCCCTCACACCCCCACAGATCGCTTGTCGCACACTCCGCCCGTCTGACATTAAGACCTTACCCGCCGCAGCTCCGCAAGGGGCATTGTTAATCGGTCTATTTTGAGATTCTCTCTTATTGAACCCCGCCCTTGTGGCGGCGGTGAGTATTTTTAGCACGGTGGTAGAAACCCTCCGCTAAGATAAACCTGCACGCCTTGGCGCGCAGGGGTTTAGCAGACGGCACTAATCGCTTGTCGAAGTACGCTGCCTGCTAAGGCCGTGGTGGCGAAGCCTCCACGTTCATCCTAGCGGCGGGTTGCCCACCCGCCGCATAAAACCCCGCCGTATGGCGGTGGTGAGTCTCTTTATAGCCCAATGTAGAAACGTTGGGCTGTCTT
>CBDEMG010000046.1:0-54698 GCA_965240855.1 uncultured Bacteroidia bacterium
GGGTATATGTTTAGTGAGACAGGCGAACATGTATACAATCCGTTCAGTTTGCTCAATGTATTGCAAAAGAAGCAGATTAGTGACTACTGGTATGCTACGGGAACTCCAACTTTCTTGGTTAGATACCTCAAGCAACGTAAATTCTTTTTACCCGACTTAGAAAAAAACGTCAAAATGGGGAAAGACGGCTTACAAATGAGCCCCATAGAGACGCGAGACCCGCTCCCGATACTCTTTCAAACAGGATATTTGACCATTAAAGAGAAACTCAACGCCTCATATCGTCTCGGTTTCCCGAACGAAGAGGTTCGTTACGGGTTCATGAAAAACTTGCTAGTAGGCTACTATGCAACGGTAACTGACTCAGGTGCCGAGATAGATAATTTTTTAGAAGAAATTCATGCAGGCGACGTCGATGCTTTTATGACGCGGCTAAAATCAATTATAGGCGGCATCCCATATAGCAATAAAAAGAAGGAAGAGTATCGTGAGGAAAATGGTGAAGTGGCTGTTTATTTGGTATTTTCGTTAATGGGGCAGTATGTACAAACGGAGGTACACACCCCAGGCGGTCGTGCCGACGCGGTGGTGCATACAAAGGACGCTATTTACATCTTTGAGTTCAAAATGGAGGGAGTGGGTACGCCAAGAGAAGCACTCGCGCAAATCAGAGAACGGGGTTATGCAGATCGTTACCTTGCAGGGGGTAAAAAGATTGTGCTCATTGGTGTGACCTTTGACCCCAAGACGCGGAATATTGGTGGATGGATGACAAAGATACTGGGAGAAGAATAGAGAGAGGACGAAAATATTTAGACAATTTAGTATTGTGCCCTCAAATCATATTAAATTGGAACTCACGTAAACTCTTCATACAGCTGTTGTTCCAAAGCTATCTTCCGAAACTCTGCTGCCGAAACACCAAAACGACTCTTAAAAAGATTATTAAACGTAATAGCAGAATTAAAACCCGACGTGTAACTAATTGTCGCAAGCTCTGTCTGGGGCGCGGCTGCAATACTTTGCGCAGCGAAATCGATGCGTCGACGATTAAGAAACTCAGTGAGCGATATCCCATTCTCAAAGCGCTGTACTAATTCCGCAAGCGCCGTTTGGCTCATTGAGAGCCGTTCCGCGATTTCATTGCGCGTAAGATTTACATTTTGGAACAACTTATCCTCTTGCATAAGGCGACAAAGAGCCAAGTATTGCCGCTGCTCATCCGATGGTGTTACAGCATCCTCTACGGGCAGCGAATCCGTATTTTGACTTTTACCATTTCTTCTTCGTATTGCTTCGTAAAGCAAGCGATTCTTCTTTCGCAAGTGCGAAGAAACAAACTTCAAACCTAAGAGAAAAATCGAAAGAGATAGCAACAAACCTAACAAGACATAAATACTCAGTCGCGCAAGAGTTCGTTCATCTTTGAGTTCAGCTACTTTATACTGTGCATGAAATTCGTTGAGAAGCAGTTGCACTTTACTCCTCAACTCATTGTTCTGGAGCAATATATATTTATTAAACAAGAGCGCTGCGCTATCGTACTTAGCGAGCTGTAAAAAAAGATTGGCGCGCGAGTAAATAGCCTGTGTCTTGTTCAAGAGATTCCCTTCAAGATCATCATGGCGAATACGCTCCGCATTATAATACAAGGCGCTATCAAACAACTTATATTTATTGAAATATGCTTCCTGCGCTATATGTATTACGGGCAAACATCTTGGTTCTATTGCTCCTGCATATACTCGAAGCGAGTCGTTATATTCTCTTGCTTTATCAGCATTTTCTAAGTACAATTCCAATACAGCGCTAATTGCATAGTAATTGGCATAAAATACTTGCATTTTAGTGCGACTCCCATCCTCTATACAATCACGACTCTTCGCATCCAACTGATATTTCCAATATTGCATCAACGTAGGAAGCTCCTTGTATCGCTCTAATCTCAATAAGGAGTAAGCATAAGAGAAGTATGTATCAAGCTCGTTGCTCGTAATATATTTTGCCTTTGTAAAAAGTTCAATTGCATTCTTGTAAACCTCTGCAGCCATCCTAAAATCTACATACAAGAGCACATAAGCCTCTGCCATTTTGGTCAGAGCAAGAGCCTGACCGAGCCAACTGTTCTGCACCCTTGCATCTGCATACATAGCTTGCATCTCTTGCACCGCTTCTTGCCTCTGTCCTTGTCGCAAAAGTAGGTTGATTAGAAGGTCACGAGTAGTATAATAATACTGCATATTACCTACACGCGATTGATAAGCCAACGCATGTGGTAACTCGCTCTTGAGGCGATCGAACATTTTGTAATTGTCGTAGCTATACATTAGAGCCGAATAAGCAAAGCCTGCTAAGTTCGTATCTCCCTGATATTCTGCCTCGTGAAATAAACGTCGCAAAATATCTTGCTCATAGAGCGAATCGCGAAGAGAGTTTGCAAGATTGTAAAGGCTAGTGAGTGCGTTCAATCTCTCTTTGAGTTTAAGCATCGGAAAGAGATGCTCGATCGAATCCATCTTCTCTTGAGGCGTGGAGGCCCATACACCCAATCCACTAATTATTGTAAAAAATAGTATAGCCAAACGTTTCATAATTCGATATTTCATAAAAAAAATGTATTATCTAACACGCTTGTCCTATATTTTATTGAGCGAATCTTTCTATTGCGTAAAGATAATATTTTAATGAAAATTTTACTAACTTCAATGTGTAAAATAGTACATTCTTTAGAAATCCCTATATATCATCCTCTCAGATTTAGGAGCGCTAGCTTCTTTAAAAATTTAAGACTTTTTATGCGATTGCAATGAAAAAAAATATAGTGCTCGGATTTGTCAAAATATTTCTTGCCTTTGTTATAGCAGGAAATGTCATTACTTCCGCTGCAAAAGGAGAAAATTTACGTGCAAGAGCCGATTCTTTAATTGCACTCTTACCGAGCCTAGACTCGACCCAACGACTCCGTGCGCTGACAAATATCTGTGACTACGCCTATATTCTCCGCGACTCTCTTTTCGAACAACTTTGGCTGCAAGAGCTCATGCTCTATGCCACCAAAATGGGAGATTTCAATACTGGTGGCTTCGCTGCCATCTCTCTTCTCGATTCCTACTACAACTACGAGATGTTCGAACAACTCGAAGCACACTACCCAGAAATTCAAGCTTATCAATTTCATCACAAGAATTTGGAATATTACTTTGCAGGGTGGAGTCTCCATATAAGTTATCTCATCGTACACGAGCGGATCGCAGAAGCTCTCGAAGAGCTCAACCTAATGTACCAACGTGCATTTGAAACAAATCACATCTATGGCAAAGGAATCGCGATGTGCCAACTAGGCAGCCTAAATTACGAAGCTCTAGGCGATCCCAAAGAAGCTCTCAACTACTATCGCGCAGGACTGAAACTGCTTTCCCAGATGGATTTTGTCAGTGGAACCGAACTCACTGCGTACTACGATTTTAGTAAGCTTCTCCTCAACACCGAAAACTACAATGAGCTCCGTTCTTACACATCGCTATGGCGAAAACGCATTGAGGTTCTTGCTCCCTACCTCAACGATATGCGGACACCCGATTCTACTACCGAATACCTCACATACTACTACGCCACTATGACAAATCTCGAAGCCAAAACAAAACATCAGCAAGCAGCTACTTCCTATTTCAATGAACTTAAACGCAATCTACAAGCGAGCGACGAAACAGTTGCCGCAGCATTTTATGAAACTTTTGAGACCTACTATAGTAGCTCCCAACTTTGGGATAGCGCACTTTATTACAACAGAAAACGACTCACAACCATACAAAATAAATACTACGACATTAACACACTCGAGGCGTTAAAACGGCGAGCGCAACTCCTGCTCCAGACTCAAGAATATCTCACCGCCTCATATTACTTCCAACAGTACATTGCAACGCACGATTCGCTGATACACACAAAAAATATTCATCAGATCGAAAAATTCAATGATAAGCTTAATATTGCAGGGCTTAACAACTCGCTCCGCCGTCTAAAATATATTGCGATAGTCTTTGGCCTCCTCACTCTCCTCTTCTTAGGAATAATCGTTGCCATCATTGTACACCAAACCCAGATTCGTCGAAAGAACAAAATGCTTTGCATTCTCTTACAACACCATCTCCTAGAGCAAACCATGGAAAATTCGGAGCTTGTCGAACGTTTTACAATATGTAAGCGGATCACACAAACTCATCTTCGCGAGGATGACTTTGCAAGCTACCAACGTCTCTTCTTTGATCTGGATACACTCATGAACGAATTGCAACTCTTTCGCAATCCGCAACTCACACAACAGGAACTGATCGAACGCCTCCATACCACTCCACATATTCTAAAAAATGCGATCCGGATTTGTGCAGGAGGGGCTACTCTAAAAGAATATATCAACACCTTACGTCTCGATTTTGCAACCCAACTCTTAATCAATGAAACGGTACTTACCATCAAAGAAATTGAGGTTCTCGCTGGGTTCGACTCTTCCTATACTTTCACCAAACTCTTCACAAAAAAGATGGGGCTCTCTCCCTCCGACTATCGTACACGAGCACAACATTTAAAAGAAATTGCATCCTAGAGTGCAAAAAAAATCCCAGAGCCACTTTTCGTCGCCCTGGGGAAAACTGCTCTGGAAATTTCGATATACTCTACTCCTCTTTTCTTGTGCAGCAACCACACTCTTCAGGATTATCCGAAGGGATATTCCCAAAGCGATTTTCTGTTGCCTCACCTCTACTTGCTAGCAATATTATCAACCAGATAGAACCTACAAGAGGGATCAAACTCACAAAAATCCATCCACCACCCTTGCCTAGGTCGTGCAAACGACGAACTGTTACTGCCAACGATGGAACTAAAACAGCAAGACCATATATAGAAGATACTATATAACTAACTGTCGGACTTGCTAATCTAAGAACATAGCCCAAAATCACGTTGACTATTACATTGAATAGTACAAAGTACCAATACTCTGGACGCCCAGCACGTCCCTTGAAATTACTGAAATTATCACGTACTACCTTCAAATACCATTTCAAAATATCCATCTTGCTCTTACCTCCTATTAATTGTTAATGAAAAAAACTTCCTACCGAAACGAATCAATTCACCAAACCATAACACAAACGATGTCCCAAGAATTATTATACCCCAATCCTCCACTTTCAAAGGAACAATCCCAAACAAAGAACCTCCAAAATTTACTATCAGGTATTGCCCCAATAGTATCATTAGTATTACTCCCAAAAAACCTCTACTCTTTTTCAAGCTATTAAAAGCCGAGACACCACTTAAAAATGCTTTCGCATTGAACATATTCCAAAATTGCAGCAGCACAAAAATAGTAAAGAATAGAGATAATTCGTATGGTGAGAGGTGTCCTTGCGAAAAATTGAAAACATTTTCTACAAAATCGTGCCACTGAAACTCCGTTAACGAACTTATTTCCGCATGATTAAAGTATTGTATCAGGCTGTAAAAAATTAGTACAAAGAAGAGCCCTACGCCGAGAATCTGCTCTGCCATAGCCTTCGTAATGATATGCTCGGAGGTACTTCTCGGCTTTGCACACATTACACGCTCATTCGGTGGTAAAGATGCTAATGCCATAGCAGCAAAAGTATCCATAATGAGGTTTACCCACAACATCTGCGTTACGGTAAGTGGAGATTCTGTACCAAGAAATGCTCCCAGAAGTACGATCAGACATGCCGCCACATTGATTGTCATCTGAAACAAGATGAAGCGCTGAATGTTCTGGTACAACGAGCGTCCCCACATTACCGCACGTGTAATACTCGCAAACGAATTGTCGAGTATCGTAATATCACTCGCCTCCTTGGCTACTGAAGTTCCATCGCCCATCGAGAGTCCCACCTGCGCCGCATTTAAAGCTGGAGCATCGTTCGTACCATCGCCCGTTACTGCTACTACAGCACCTTTTTGTTGCAGAAGTCGTACCAAGCGTTGCTTGTCGCTTGGTCTGGCACGCGACATGATTTTCAATGCAAGCACTCGCTTTAACAACTCTTCGTCGCTGAGTGCAGCAAATTCGACTCCCGTAATCAAGTCTGCCTCGGGATCGCCGTCATGCCACAACCCTACTTGTCGACCGATTTCCTTGGCCGTCCCTGCCGTATCGCCAGTTACAATCTTCACATCTATACCTGCAGCCAAGCACGCTTTTACGGCAGCTGGGACATCGGGACGGATCGGATCCGCTATAGCGACAATCCCCAATAATTCGAGTTGTACATCATGCAAGCATCCATCCTTTATATACTCATGCGTATCATCTGCCTCTATCTCCTGAGAAGCTAGGGCTATCGTACGCATGGCTTTATTCTGAAAACCGAGCAGTTCACTCTGTATTTCCTCGCGCTCCGCGGGCAATGTAGCACAGAAATCAAATAGATATTCTGCAGCACCCTTTACATACAATACGCGTTTACCTCTAACAGCCGAATTTACTATTGTAGCCATATACTTCCGCTCAGTTGAGAAGGTAAGCTGCTCTATTTGAGGAGCCCTCTCGCGTAATTTTTCGTAGTCCTCCCCTTGGTCGTGTAACCACAAAAGTAATGCACCCTCGGTGGGATTCCCTAGAGCTTCTATCCGTTCGGAATTCGAAGTATCTAAAAAGGCGGTAGTATTTACAGCAATTCCCTCGTATACAACCTTTTGATACTCTGCTGTGCAATACCACTTCGTTGCATAGACACGCATCTGGTTTTGGGTTAGCGTTCCCGTTTTATCGGTACAGATCACGGTCGTAGCTCCCATAGTCTCGCAGGCATGCATTTTACGCACTAAGTTGTTCGTGGCAAGCATGCGCTTCATACTAAGAGCCAAACTGAAGGTAACACTCATAACCAAGCCCTCAGGCACTGCTACGACAACCACCGTTACGGCAATCATGGCGGTCTGGAGTAGGTAGGAGCCGAAATGAATCCAATCTGAGACAAACAAGCCTCCTACACCATGAAAATATGTGAAAATTCGTCCAGCAAATATCAGTATAGCTAGAACATAGGCTCCTTTTGTAATCAACTTGGAGAGACGAGCCAATTGCAGACTGAGTGGTGTTTTTACCGTATTATCGATCTGCGCGCCTTCATAAACTTTACCATATTCAGTAGCATCACCAACACACAAAACACGCAATAGTCCATGACCATCTACTACCGTTGTACCCTTGAGAGCCCTATTCGTAGGGTAGGTAGCTTCTGGATCGAAATCCTCCGTCCGGGTGCTCTTTCTTACTATTGGCTCGCCAGTAAGTGTAGATTCGTTGATTTGTAGCGAGACGCTCTCTATTAATTCGCCATCAGCAGGCACTTCGTCTCCAGTCCCTAACACCACAATATCTCCTACTACAACATCTCGTTTAGGGATCTCGTGAAAACTACCATCACGAATTACTTGTACTGCACTCTCGTCATTTATCTGATTGAGTACTTCAAATTTCTTATTCGCACTCACCTCAAAACAAAACCCTACGGTTGTTGCCAATACGACCGCGAGTAGTATACCCAGTGGTTCAAAGAATGCACTCACCTCCCCAATTCCAGCAAAGTATTCATAAAAAGCCACACCCGTCGAAAGTAAGAGGGCCACCAATAGTATGATTATTATTGGGTCGCGGTATTTAGCTAAATATTGTTTCCAAAGAGGTGCTCTCTTTGGGGGACGCAATACATTACTACCATGTAACGCACGACTCGCGGAAACCTCCTCGACACTTAGCCCAGAGGGGTGACGACGCTCTTCCATCTTATTCTAAGAATTTGAAAAGTGTTTGTAATTCTCTCTCTCTTCTCAGCAATGTTGCAAGCTTGTAGTACTGTAGCGTCATTGCTTTTCTCTACAATTACGTACTAAGGACGTACATCGTTCCAATCCCCTACACCTGGGATTGGATTGCCTATTGATCCGTTTGGTTCACGAAGATATAAAATACGAGCAAGAGTCGCAGGAATATCGCGCACGAAGACCGGATCTACAATCTTACGAGGTTGTAATTTCCAGCCATAAAATACGAGTGGCACCTTTTCATTGTACGAATAACTTGAATTGCGCGCCTTCGGGCTTCGAAGCGATTGTATTACCCACCCTGGCATCAGATCAATAAGTAAATGCCCCGAACGTTTTGCATGAAACCCGCCTAGTGCTCTCCGAAGACGCATATCACCAGCACCCGCCCAAAGCAAACTATGCATAGGATAAACGATTGCAATCCCATTCATCTCCTGCAAAAACTTAGCTGCCGTCTGTTCCACTTGTAGTAGTGGTAGATGCGCCTTCTCTAGCAGGGGCTCGTTAAGATAGATTGTTTGTGCACTGTAACCGAGCACGACATCTTTCAAACCATACAAGGCACTTAGATAACTACTAAGCAAATAAACCGCCTTATCGGGGCTAAAATAGCCTGCTGGGATCTGCCATTGCGCCAGAAGCCACGGACTTTGCGTATTAGCAAAGGAGGATGTGAGGACTACTAAATAATCCTTGCGACCTACTGTCACATCAAGGTATTCCAGAAGACTCGCAAGTTCTCGATCAAAGCGGAGTAAAGCGTCTCGGTAAAAGTGCGACTCTACCCCATAGAGCTCGGCAATACGTTCCAAAGGCGTGAAATACACCGAGAGTAAATCGGGGACTCGACCTCGACCTACTCCTTCGTGCTCTACGGCTGCAACTATCAAATCCTTCAGCAGAGAGTTCCCACTTGGCGTATAACATAAACGAGCATGCCCCAGTGCAGGAATTTTTAGTTCTTGTCGAAGGGCGGTATCTAGTTTCTCTTGTCTATTTCGATGCAACGGCACTTGTGCCACTACCATCTTTCCCGAAGTTAGCGTTGGATTCCAAACCGCTTGATCGTATTGCTGTGCTAGACCGCGTGCATTAAAATGTTGTACCCAAACTGGCAATGAATCGCAATAATAACTCGAAGAGATCCACGTTCCACTCTCCGCATCATACCACAGGGCTGCATTCGCCGAACGTCCGCCAAGAAGCATGGCCTCCGTGGCATTATAAGCTACAGAATAGATGCGTGCTGAAGGGTACGTTTGTCGCCAAGAATCGGACAAGGAAGAGACTAAGAGTTTACGCGGCGACTTCCCCCAGGTAGCCGAACGGCGTATCCCTACTAAGGGGAAAAAATCGTCCTCTGCAAATTTTTCTTCCTTGTTTGTAAGGTGCGAATACCAGTGATCGTCTATTATACCATGCTGACTAGCGTCTGTACCCGTCGATAAAGTAGCAAGACCATTAGCTGCATTACAAACCAGATGGTTATAGCGCGCATCCTGACATACTACGCCGCGAGAATACAATCGAGCTAAACCTCCCGAGGAGAGCGACTCCCAATGGAGATCCACCACCTCGCTACCTAGAGTTCCGACTACGAGTTCGATTACCAGCTTGGGTGGCGTATCTAATCGAGGATTACCACCCATTGTACGCCGTAGAGGAAATAAAACGAGTGCTACACAGAGCAGCACTATATGTAGCAATCTAAACATTGAACCGGAAGTGCATTATATCGCCATCCTGCACTTCATATTCTTTCCCCTCTACAGAGAGCTTCCCTGCCTCACGACAAGCGACTTCGGAACCTAACCGAATATAGTCCACGTATTTTATCACTTCGGCTCGGATAAAACCTCGCTCAAAATCTGTATGGATAATGCCAGCCGTCTGAGGTGCCTTCATGCCTTTCCGAAATGTCCAAGCTCGGCTCTCGTCTTTCCCTGTTGTGTAAAACGTCTCAAGGCCTAACAAAGCATATGCAGCTTTTATAAGTTGTGCTACCCCCGAGACTTCCAACCCCATCTCCTCTAAAAAGATTGCTCGCTCTTCGGCACTCTCTAACTCTGCAATCTCAGCTTCCATCTGTGCCGATATTACTAAGACTTGCGTTTTCTCTGAAGCTACAGCGGACCTCAAAGTTTCTACATATTTATTACCCTTTGCTGCAGAAGCCACATCTACATTGCATACATAGAGCACTGGTTTTATAGTCAGAAATTGTTGTTCAAAAAGCCACTGACGGTCTTCCGCTGAGAGTGGTAAAGAGCGTAAATTCTTACCCTGCGAGAGATGTGTATTACAGGCTTGTAACAACTCTACGGAGTGCTTTAAGGCTCTATCGTTCGATACGCGTGCCTGTTTTTCTAATTTTATAAGACGACTCTCGATACTCTCTAGGTCTCGTAATTGTAGCTCCGTATCTATTATCTCCATATCGCGCACTGGATCTACTCCTCCCTCCACGTGCGTAATATTCGCATCTTCAAAACAACGCAGGACGTGTATAATAGCCTGTGTCTCGCGGATATGCGCTAAGAATTGATTGCCTAGCCCCTCGCCCTTTGATGCTCCACGTACCAACCCTGCAATATCTACTATTTCTACTATGGCTGGACAGACTTTCTTAGGGTTATCTATTGCAACCAGACGCTCCAATCTCTCGTCTGGTACTATAGCCACGCCTACATTGGGATCGATAGTGCAAAAAGGAAAATTCGCTGCCTCAGCCTTCGAACTCGATATACAATTGAATAGTGTAGACTTTCCTACGTTCGGAAGCCCTACGATACCACATTTCAATGCCATGCTCTTTTATAACTGATACTAAATTTCTTGTCAATTCTCACGATAAAGCAATACCAATGTTGCTCCGTAACCATATTCTTTAAAAGATGCGTCCTGATACGCACATCTCGGATACTCCATCCGCAACACTCGCTGCACCTCTTTCGCTAATACGCCATTCCCAACTCCATGAATAGCCACTAGACGCTTTACATGTCGGTGTGCAAGGGCATTGTCCATCTCTTCTCGGAAATTCTGCAGCTGGTATTGCAACTTCTCGCTCGCACTCATATGCAAATCCTTTTCGCCAACCAAGGCTTCAATATGTAAATCGACCTCTATTTGCTCAGGTGCTGGTATGCCTTTAGGCTGGATCTTTTTTGGTGCTTTCTCCTGCACTATATCGTCTATATTCTTTTCTACACAAACCTCTAACTCGCGCTCTTTAGCTTCATCGCGTAATGTGTAAAGGAGCAACTCTTCGTCCATAAAACGATTCTCTTGAAAGCTACGTGGACGTGTAAAATCGCTTGCATTGATTGCGAGTTCCAGCAAAAAAGGTTCACGGAGCTCGTTTGCTCCCAATTTATAGTAGATACCCTGTACTTGCATAAAAGCGAAGCGAAAAAGTTCGTTCACCTCTATTTCACAAATCTTACGAAAAGCTTGGCTCGCTACGCGACCACCAAAAAAGGTAATACTACTCTTACGTTCAAAGCGCGAGAGTGTAAGTAGTAGGTCGTAGGACGACTCGTTTATTACATACATTGCGTATGGTCCGCGGAGAATATCGTGCGCATCGAGCGGTGAGAATCCGAGATAGAGCCCCTCTATGCCCGTACGAGATCGCAAAATGTTGCGTTGCACTTTCTCTTTAGGTGCGAGACTCTCTTTAGATTTCTCAAACTCTCTTTCTTGGGATTTTGGTTGTAGCTGCTCTGCCGTCTTATTCGCTAACGAGATAAGCTCTGAAGATGTATCCAAAACCAAATCTGTCTCAGACATTGGAAATTCGAAACCATCTTCCGTACGCACTAACCAAGTACGTCCCCCCAGCTTTTTTACAATCTCGCCACCACCCACTTCGTTCAGAAAACGAACGCGACTACCTACAGACATACCCATCTGTCACCTCTTTTCTCAATCGCAAACTACTTCGCTTTTATCACAAAACACCGCCTACAAAGATAGGAAAATCTGTTATGCGCTCTATGAAAACGACAATTCTAATCCCAAGGAACATGCTCTCAAACGCCACAAAAAGCTGTAAAGAGATAACGTTTGATTCAAGATAATGAACAAGATGTCCGCTTGCGTTAATGCGTCAGTTTGACATTTTCCCACTGCACGGCACGCAGCTTGTCTCTCAGAAGTTTACATTTAAACATTGACGAGTTTAGGAAATGGATACAAAAACAGGAAAAATTGGGGTTACGACCGAAAATATCTTCCCGATTATAAAGAAATTCTTGTATAGCGATCACGAGATCTTTTTGCGCGAAATAATATCGAATGCAGTGGATGCTACTCAGAAGTTACGTACACTAGCCCATGCTGGAGAGTTTAAAGGCGAGATCGGAGATGAAACCATCGAGATCCTTCTCGATAGCGAAGCCAATACATTAACCGTTCGCGACCGTGGTTTGGGAATGACGCGTGACGAGGTAGAGCGATATATCAATCAGATTGCACTCTCGGGAGCAGAAGAATTTCTAGCAAAATTTAAAGATAAGGAAGCGAGCATCATCGGTCACTTCGGGTTAGGTTTTTACTCGGCCTTTATGGTAAGCGATCGTGTAGAAATAGATTCCCTCTCTTGGCAGGAAGGAGCAGAACCCGTACATTGGAGTTGTGAGGGAGATCCTACCTACACCCTCGAAACTGGGAAACGTACCGAACGCGGTACAGATATCGTTTTGCACTTAAGCCCCGATTGCAAAGAATTCGCCGAGCGCAGTAAAATAGAAGAGCTTCTTCGAAAATATTGCAAGTTTTTACCTGTACCGATAGCTTGCGGCTTCAAAACCGAGTGGAAGGACGGTAAGAGTGTAGAGACCAACGAACGCAATATTATCAATTCGGAGCCTCCGTTGTGGATCAGACGTCCATCCGAACTCAAAGAGGAGGACTATAAACATTTCTACAACTACCTATTTCCTGGGCAAGAAGATCCTCTTTTCTACATTCATCTGAATGTGGATTACCCTTTCAATCTCACGGGAATTTTGTATTTCCCACGTCTAAAATCAAACTTCGATATACAACGCAACAAGATACAACTCTACTGCAATCAAGTCTTTGTTACCGATTCTGTAGAGGGTGTAGTGCCCGAGTTCTTAACCGTACTCCACGGAGTGCTCGATTCGCCCGATATTCCCTTAAACGTATCGCGTAGTTACTTACAGAGCGATGGTAATGTTCGTAAGATTTCTGCACATATCACTAAGAAAGTAGCCGATCGACTCGAAGAGATCTTTAAAGAAAACCGCGCTGATTTCGAGACGAAATGGGACGATCTGAAGCTCTTTGTAGATTACGGCTCAATCTCGAACGAAAAGTTCTGGGAGCGCGCCGAAAAATTTGCACTCCTTAAAGACGTTGATGGGAAATTCTATACATACGAAGAGTATCAAAAGGCTGTAGAAGAGAAGCAAAAAAATAAGGAGGGGAAATCGGTCTACCTCTATACTTCCGATCCCGAACAACAATGGGGGTATATTCAAGGCGCAAAGGCTCGCGGCTACAACGTACTTTTGATGAATGGACAGCTAGACGCACATGTCATCAACTTCCTAGAGCGCGAATTAAAGGATGTACAATTTGCTCGCATAGATTCGGACACACTCGATCGACTCATTACAAAAGACGATGTGCCTAAGATCACCTTGAGCGAAGCAGAACAAAACTCTCTACGTGGTGCGATGGACGGTGCACTGGGCGAGAGGAGTAAAAACTTCGTCATTGCTCTCGAAGACCTAGGAGCAGATGCGCTCCCAGCAGTTGTAACGCAAAGTGAGTTCGTACGCAGAATGCGCGATATGGCTCAAATGAGTCCTCAATATGGCATGTTCGGAAGTTTCCCTGAGATGAGCAATATTGTCCTAAATACAGCACATCCTCTCGTTGCAAAACTGAACCACGAGATCGCCGAAAAGATCGGTTTGAAATTGACAGATCTCTCATCGAAGCAGATGCCATTGAAAGATCAAGAGAAGGCTTTTAATGAAAAAATTGGCGAAAAGAAAGAGGAAGAGTGGAACGAACAAGAGAAGGAAGAAAAGAAGCAGATAGACGACGGATTAGAAGCCATATCTAATGAACGCAACGAACTACTTACTAAGTTTGGCGCATCCTCCAACCTTGCACAACAGCTTATCGATCTAGCATTACTATCTAACAATATGCTAAAAGGCGAGGCGCTTGCAAAATTTGTACGTCGTAGTGCGGAACTGCTACAATAGCAACTGACAAAATACTTGGACAGGCGCGACTTCAAAGGTTGCGCCTTTTTTTGCAAATTCGATTACATAATAAAGGCGCAGCACTCGTGCACTACGCCTTCATTTTTTATTGTACTTAAAAAGTACTCAAAACTATTCTGCCCACAACTCTTCGTCGGTTGGGATATGAACCTTTGGCGACAAACGAGCCACACGCGTCGTATTCAACAAGTGCTTATATGTCAAGTTTTCCGACAAGGTATTGTTACCCCAAGTACCACACCCCAAGGTATTCGTGCACGCCAAACCACTAGCCATTGCACCACCAGCCGTTGTAGATACTGGAGCGTTTACAACTACACGCGACACGGTGAGCCCCATACCTACCATACGGATATGCTCCTCGTTGTTCGAGTGTACACCAGCCGAGTGACCGTTACCTTCGAAGTGGAGATTTGCACGAGCAATCTCGATAGCCTCTTCAAACTTATCGTATGGGAAAGCTGCTAAGACGGGGCACATCTTTTCTTTGCTTATAAGATCAGCCTGTGCGATTCCATGAGCTTCTACTACTAATACGCGCGTCCCATCTGGAACTTTGATACCCGCTTTATCTGCAATAAACTTAACACTCTGTCCGACAACATCGCCTGCAATCTTGCCATCGACAAAGAGTGCATTCACCATCTTATCGTGGTCTGCATCTGGAACAATGTATGCGCCATTGCTCTTAAATGCGTCGAGGATCTTTTCGCGATCTTCCTTAGGATAAATAAAGCTTTGCTCACCAGAGCAGATGATCCCGTTATCGAAGATACGACCTTGAATTATAGTAGCCGCCGCCTTGTTATAATCAATCCCGCGATCCATGATCACTTGCACATTACCTGCCCCCACGCCGTAGGAAGGTTTGCCCGAAGAGTACGCTGACTTTACCATCGGCATACCACCCGTTGCCAATACGACATCTACCGAACGCATCAACTCTTGAGTCAACTCTATCGAAGGCTCTTCGATGCACTGTACCAAATTCTCTGGTACACCGAACTTTGCTATCGCTTCCTTGATCAAAGCCACAGTATGTGCTGAGCACTTCTTCGAGCGTGGGTGTGGTGCTACAATTATCGCATTCTTACCCTTGAGCGCAAACATCGTCTTCGACATCGGCGTTACGATGGGGTTGGTCGTTGGCGTGATAGCAGCCACTACTCCTACGGGTTTTAAGATTGTTATCAAATCCGTCACTGGATCCACACTCACAATCCCCATAGACTGCTTCCCCTTAAGGTCGTACCATACACCCTTAGACTTCCCACGGTTCTTAGCTACCTTGTCTTCGTAGACTCCCATCCGAGTCTCATCAACAGCCTCGCGAGCCAACATCTCGGCATTGTCGAATACAACCTTACCTATGGCACGTACCACTTGATCGGTGCGTTTCTGATCGAACTCACGTTCAAATATTGCCTGAGCCTCACGAGCCTTGGCAATCATCTCTGCTATAGTACTCACTTCCGTAATGTTTTAAAATAGTTTCTGATAAATCTCACGTATTTCCTCGCGAGACAACTCTACATAATTATTAGCCAAAAGGCGCTGTTGTGTGCGAAGCACCGTATCGGTAAAGCCATCTATATCAGCCTCTTTCATACCATAGGTATGCAACTGATTCTTCTTGCAAAGCTTCCCGAGCAGGTTATCCAACTCTACGTAAACATTCTTCACATCGCAACCTAAGTCCTTTGCCAGAAGTGCTTCAGCTTCTTCTATGCTACCCTTTGGCTTTTTCGATTTATACTTCTCGAATACTGCAGTGAAGAATTGGTAGTTCGATTCTCCGTGTGGCACATGATACGTTCCTCCCAAGGGATACGAGAGCGCATGTACTGCTCCGACTCCTGCGTTGCCAAATGCAATCCCTGCAATATTACTTGCGATTAGCATATCCTCAAAACGCTGCTTACGATACTCCTCACCCTCGCGAGCAATACCCTTAAATACATCTATGATCGTAGACATCGCCGAACGACTAAAAATCTGCGTGTAAACGTTGGCTTTGGGCGATACAAACGACTCGGTAGCATGAATCAATGCATCGATCGAACTATAAACATAGAACTTGAAAGGCAAACCTGTTAACAACTCTGGGATAATTACCGCAGCATCTGCCAAGATCTCGTCATCTACCAAACCCATCTTGGTATTCTTGCTTATAATCTCGGCAATCGAAATATTCGTTACCTCACTCCCCGTACCGCACGTTGTAGGCACTATCACCAATCCCTTTTCCTTCTTTATAGGGATCGAACGCTCAAATGCTTTTACTACATCGTCTACTCCACCAAGAGCAAAAACCTTCGAACAATCGATTACCGTACCGCCTCCTACTGCGATCACGCGATCGTACTGGATCTTTTTTACCTCCTCCAGCATCGCATTCATCATCTTATCCGAAGGCTCACCTGCACCATACTTCTCTTGGAAAAGGAAATGACACTTTAGGTTGAGATCCTTCATATAAGGTGCCCAAATGAACTCGTTCGTGATCACCAAATCACGTTCTCCTAAACCATACTCTTTAGCAAAATCGCCAAACGAGTAGAAACGACCTATCGTCGGACGCAACTTAAACAACTGCATAACTCTTATTTTTTTATGTACTCCTATATAAAACGTCTAGAAACGTTTTGCAAATTCCTCTTCTAACATTGGACGGAAATCGGGGTGTGCTATCGCTATCAACGACTTAGCACGTTCACGAAGACTTTTACCCCATAACGAGGCCACACCAAATTCCGTTACCACATAATCTACATCATTGCGCGAGGTCGTTACTGCAGCCCCTTGTGCTAAGAAGGGTACTATACGCGATACTTTACCTTTAGCTGCCGTAGCAGGCATTGCCATTACCGATTTCCCATGTCCCATCTTTGCTCCTCGCACATAGTCTACTTGTCCTCCCACGCCACTATATTGGCGCAAACCTATCGATTCTGAAACGACCTGTCCCATCAAATCCACTTCGAGGCACGAATTGATCGATATCATCTCCGAATTCTTCGCTATCACTGTGGGATCATTTACATAATCGCAGGGATACAATTCCACATTCGGATTATTGTTAGCAAAGTCATACAAACGCTGAGTTCCCATCAGGAATGTAGCAATCATCTTCCCCTTATGCAACGACTTTTTCGCACCAGTCACCACGCCAGCCTCTACTAATTCCACAATTCCATCCGAGAACATCTCTGTATGAATCCCAAGATCCTTTTTATGCTTAAGCGAGAGTAAGACGGCATCAGGGATCGAACCTATCCCTAACTGTAATGTCGCACCATCTGGAATCAACGAAGCACAATTCGCACCGATGGCCTTCTCTACATCTCCAATCGTTCCCTTCGGTAACTCAAACATCGGATATGAGACCTCTACAATCTTCGTCAACTTACTTACATGTACCAAGTTATCGCCGCCTATAAAAGGCATCTTGTCGTTTGCCTCGGCTATCACCACCTTAGCACACTCCACGGCAGGCTTTGAATAATCGCACGATACACCATACGAGCAATATCCCTCGGCATTCGGACGAGAAACCTGTACGATAGCCACATCTACTGGCAATACTCCTTCTCTAAATAAGCGCGGTACTTCGTGAAAAAATACAGGCGTAAAATCTGCACGTTTCTCTTCTACTGCCTTACGAGCATTTCCTCCCACAAACAATGCATTGTGACGAAAATGTTTCTCCATCCCAGGGTTCATATAGCGCATCGCTCCCAAGGTGAACATATGCACCATCTCCACATTCTCGTAATCCTCGCAATGGTCGGCGAGTGCCTCCATAACGACATTCGGAATCCCTGCAGCATGACCAATAACTACGCGATTCCCATTCTTAATCAACTTGATCGCTTCCTCAGCACTCACCAAACGATTCTGATACTCAGCACTTGCACTCATTCTTCCTTCTTTTCTCTCCGTTTATTCTCACATTTAGAAAACAAGGCGCAGAGACCACAAGTCTCCACGCCTCGATAAAACTCTTTACCGCGGGGATAAAACTCTTATCCAATCAAAAGCACTATTCCACTTACTTCTTATCACTACGTATACGCGCGATATTCTTCGCGAGCTCCTTCTTAGCTTCCAAGTTACCCTGACGTGCAATCATAATGCGCTGAGCCTGTGGCGAACCTGCTCCGTGCAAGGACTCCGTACGATAACCAACGGCTGCTGTACCCAAGGTCATATTCTCTATCAAACGCAGGATACGCATCCTGTCTTCGGTAGGTACGGTATCCACTCCACGCAAATATTTTTCTACATACTTACCTACCTCTGGGCTACGGAAATCTGCCTCCGAAGGCATCGTTACCATGATACCTCCTGCTATATCCTCGGCCAAACGTGCTATCTCATAGGGATAACGCGTCACATTCTGCTTACAAACGTTTGCTAGCAAAAGGTCAATCTGATAGTTACCAGCCTGAGTCTTCGTTCCCTCTGCCGAACATGCAATTCCGCAGGCGTACAAAGTCTCGTTCAGGTGCGTCATCTCTATAAGCTTATCTTTGATGTGACTCGCCTTTGCAGCACCATTGTACTCTGCTGCAACGGCTGCTGCACCAATCAAGACATCACCCACACCAACCTTGCAACCACCATACGATTGACGATGATACCCTGCAAAACGCTCTACCATCATACCCGAGAAGTCGTACTCTTCGCACATAAAGACACGCTCCCAAGGAATAAATACATTATCAAATATCACCAGCGCCTCATGACCACCATAGACAGAGTTACCAACATCTATCGAGGTTCCTTCCATCTTACGAGTGTCGCACGACTGACGACCGTAAATCATCAATATTCCCTCTGCATCCGATGGTATTGCAAAAGATACTGCATAAGCCTTATCCTCTTCCTTCATCGCAATAGTAGGCATAATCAGATGTTCGTGCGAATTTACAGCGCCTGTCTGATGCGCCTTAGCTCCACGTACAACTATACCATCCTTACGCTTCTCTACGATATGTACAAACATATCGGGGTCTTTTTGCTGTGAAGGAGATAAACCGCGATCCCCCTTAGGGTCTGTCATCGCGCCATCCACTGTCCAGTCGTTCTCTTGAACTAGTTTCAAATATTCTACAAAACGCTTATGATATTCCGTGCCATGTTTTTTATCGATCTCATAGGTCGTAGAGAAAATCGCATTGAAAGCATCCATCCCTACACAACGCTGGAAACACGCAGCAGTCTTCTGACCCATCAAACGCTGCATCTTCACCTTCATAACCAAGTCGGCTGGACTCTGATGTAAATGGCAAAAACGATTGATACGCTTACCCGTCAGGTTAGACTCTGCCGTCATAATATCCTTATACTCCTCCATCTCGGCAAGCTTGTAGGTCATCGCTACCGAATTCAATGACGGACGTATGATTGGGTGATCTACGGGGTTCTCTACCAACTTCCCAAATAGGTACACGCGGAGCTTCATCCTACGGATGCTCTCTACATACTGCTCACTGGTCATCAATGCCATCTTACGCTAAATTTATAGGGTTCTTACAGACTTTTCTCCATGCACCAGACTTTCGTTGCACTCCAACTCGTCTCGTGCACATTTCAAAGGTAAGTACTTTTTTTGCCCAAAATCTTCGCTCCATACAACAAAAACGATCTATTACACCGCGCTACCAGTATTCTTTTTTTGTTATGGTTTTAAATAAAAAATATACTACTCTCTCTATCAATTAGTTAACGTTTTCTGCACGTTTATCAGCTAAAAGAATACGCTTAACAAAGATATATAAAATATACACATTCTAAAAGAGATTCTATATTCCGAACAAATTATTCACTCATTGGTTATTATGCCTCCTTAGTAAACTTCTATCCTTACTTTTCATCAATAAAGACCACTTTAATACGTCTATAGATGTGTTGCGTTCGATCTTAGCAGACGGCATGGGTGCGACAAGCGAGTCCTGTTTTGATGTTTGTGGTGGTGAAACCTCCACGTTTATCCTAACGGCGGGTTGCCCACTCGCCGCCAACCTCGTTTGAAGAACGAGGTTATAGAACCCCGCCCTTGTGGCGGTGGTGAGCATTTCCAGCCCAATGTAGGAACGTTGGGCTGGATTAATCGCTTGTCGAGTAACCGCCCATCCGGCGTTAGGACCGCTTGTCGAGTAATCGCCGGTCTGGCGTAAAGACCACGGGGTAGAAACCTAGTGTATACTACGTAGTTGCCTCATAACGATATGGCGGGTACACTAACCCCGTCGTTAAGATAACGTTGGATGCTATGCGCCTAGAATGTGTATGGTATGTCGTTGAATTCTAAAGAGTAGAACTCGCAACAATTTTTTAAGCAGACTGCTAGGACTTTTTACCTTTGTAGTAGAATAATTCAATTATTTACGTAAAAGCTCATGGCATACGAGGAGGAGATGCTCGTTACAGGTTATCAAAACGTTGAGATGTGGAACGAGGAACGCACGGCAGAGTTAACAAAGCACTATGCTGCGATTTTGGCTCTCCTAGGGGAGGATACTACGCGCGATGGACTTCAGAAGACCCCGCTACGTGTGGCAAAATCTATGCAATATTTAACTCAAGGGTATGGACAAGACCCTCGTGAAATTCTTCGGAGTGCGCTCTTTAAGGAGGAATATCAGCAGATGGTGATTGTGAAGGATATTGAGCTTTATTCTCTTTGTGAGCATCATCTACTACCGTTTTATGGTAAGGCACACGTAGCTTATATACCTAATGGTTATATAACGGGACTTAGCAAGATAGCACGTGTGGTCGATGCTTTTGCTCGTAGATTGCAAGTGCAAGAGCGTCTTACGCAGCAAATTCTCGCATGTATTCATGAGACTTTGCAACCCCTTGGAGTAGCCGTTGTTATCGAAGCGGCACATATGTGTATGCAAATGCGTGGCGTAGAGAAGCAGAATAGTGTGACAACAACCTCTGCTTTTACGGGAACTTTTTTGCGCGATAGTAAGACGAGAGAGGAGTTTATCCAACTCATTAAGGGTTCGTTGTCCAAGTAAATCGATATGCGATGCCTTTAGGCTCTTGGTTTCGTTTTGTCCGTTTTTCGCATACACTGTTTGCACTCCCCTTTGCTGCAGTAGGCTTTGTTTTAAGTCTCTACGAACAGCCTTTCACTTGGAGTCAATTCTCGCTCATACTTTTATGTATGATAACCAATCGTAATGCAGCTATGGCGTTTAATCGTCTGATCGATGCGAGGTGGGACGCTCAAAATCCGCGTACTGCACGGCGCGAGATCCCTAGTGGTATCATATCACCACGAGCTGCCTTATACTTTGTTGTAATCAATAGTGTACTCTTTGTCGGATGCTCATGGATGCTCAATACAGTCGTATTATTATTGTCACCCGTGGCGCTCTTTGTAGTATTTTTTTATAGCTATACCAAACGTTTTACTTGGCTTTGCCATTATTTTTTGGGTTTAGGTTTGGCTCTTGCACCCATAGGCGCATTTCTTGCTGTGACGGCACATTTTTCGCTAACAACACTCTTACTTGGAGGTGGTGTAATGTGTTGGGTGGCAGGATTCGATATTATCTATGCCCTACAGGATGAGCATTTTGACAAACAGCACCATCTTTATTCTATCCCCTCGCGTTTTGGAGTACGTAGCTCCATTGCTTTGTCGCGTTACACGCATTGTGTTTCGCTTCTTTGCTTTGCTATAGCTCTCTATTTTTTCCCAAATAAAAGCTACTTGGCGTATGGAGCTCTTCTGCTCTTTGCTGCCATCTTAGTATATCAGCACAAGAAGCTAGCGACCAATATACAGACAATAGACGGTAAGTTTATGTTGCTGAATGGTCTTAATAGTCTTTTCTTTGGTGCGCTTTTGGTATTGATATTACGTTGGTCGCTTCCTTAGATTTTAGGTAGCATGCAGACGCACATTCGTAGATCGTCTAGCCGTCAGATTTTTGGAACAATCTTTATCTCAATTTTTGGGAATACGCTCCTCTTTGTATTGAAATACTGGGTCGGAATACGGAGTAATTCCCTTGCTTTACTAGCGGATGCGTGGCATACGATTTCCGACACATTAAGTTCCCTTATTGTTTTGTTCGGGGTGTATATAGCACGACGCCCACCAGATTCCAAACATCCTTTTGGACACGGACGTTATGAGCTTCTTACCACTTTGGTGGTAGGTGGTATGTTAGCTTGGGTAGCCATGACTTTTTTGTATAGGGGGATTGAGCAGCTATTGCAGCGCGAGTCGGCGAATTTTGGTACAGCGGCTCTTGTCGTAACGGTTGTTGGGATAGTTCTCAAAGAGTTAATGGCGCGTATAACTTTCTGGGTAGCAAGACGGACGCATAACACAGCGTTGTATGCGGATGGATGGCATCATCGTAGCGACGCCCTCTCCTCTGTGGTTGTTCTTTGTGGGATCTTTGTCGGATACTGGTTTTGGTGGATAGACGGAGTGTTGAGTATTATCGTTGCATTGATGATTGCGTACGTGGCTTGGCAGACGATTCGTCGTGCTACAAGTACACTATTAGGAGAAGCCCCTACTGGAGAGTTGAAAGAAGCGATTCAGAAAATTATAACAAGGTATATACCACAATATGAACTCTTGCCGCACGACTTACAACTTCATAATTATATACAAAATCAGGAGCTTATCCTACATATCGTACTTCCCGACGAAATGACTATACAAGAAGCAACGACGATTATAGCTACTCTTGAGCAAGCACTGGCACATGAGCTGCAGCTCAATGCAACATTACACATAGAATCGCGCACGTTATACAACGCGGAAAGTGCAGAAACAGCGCAGCTTGCACAAGAGGAGGTGGTGGAATAAAAAACTATCCTAAAATAATTTCGTATTTGTAGAAAACAAACGTCGATAGAAAGATGGCGGAGCTGAACTTATATTTTGATAATGCTGCTACAAGCTATCCGAAATCGGACGGAGTGGCACATCGCGTAGCGCAATATTTGAAAGAGGGTGGAACTTATGGACGCGGAGCTTATGTTCGTTGTCACGATGCTACGTTGATGGTGGAGCAAGCTAGGCGCATGTTGGCGGGACTTTTTGGGATAGCGCGAGTGCAACACTTAGTCTTTACCTCGAGTGCTACTGCGGGGTTGAATACAGTACTTTTTGGGTTGGAGTATAAGCGTAAAAAAGTAGCGATTTCTCCACTTGAGCACCATGCTGTTACGCGACCATTGTATACACTTAAGGAGCGTTTAGGACTCACAGTAGATATCTTGCCAGCCTACCCATCGGGTCTACTCAACCTAACGTCCTTGCCAAAAGATTGGGGAGAGGAGTATGATCTTGTGGTTATTAATCATGCGTCGAACGTAAATGGTATTGTGCAGTCGTTAGGAGAGATCCGTAAATCGATGGGTCGTGGAGGATTGTTGTTAGTAGATGCCTCGCAGACGGCAGGTACGATTGCAATAGATGTAGAGCGCGACGGAATCGATTTTATGGTCTTTAATGGGCATAAAAGTGTAGGAGGTCCTCCTGGGGTAGGGGGGTTATATATACAGGATGATACACTTTTGCAACCATTGATTTATGGTGGCACTGGGAGTCGTTCGTCGGAGTATGTAATGCCTACAGCATTACCTGATCGTTTTGAAGCTGGTACCCCCAATATGATGGGGATTGCGGGTATGCTCGGTGCACTCGAGATGCCGCTACCGTATAGACATACGTATACCGATTTTTGCAATTTTCGAGAACATTTAGGAAACTTAGATGGGTATCGGCTCATCTGGCAAACAGACGATACTACGCAAAGTACAGAAATAGTAAGCCTTGTACCTCGCGATGGGCGCGTCTCCGAACTTACGCGTCTCTTATTTACTGATTGGGGGATAGAGGTACGTGGTGGAATGCATTGTGCTCCGTTGGCTCATCGTTTCTTTGGAACTTTTCCTAGTGGTTCAGTACGCCTCTCTCTCTCTCCGCTACATACGCGGGAGGAATTAGATTATGTAGAACGAGCCTTGTCGCTGCTCTCGGGACAATTTATCTGAAATAACTTAGAATGTTTTCTATGATTTTTTTATTCAATTCGCTTAGCGAGTTGATAGAAGCTGAAACAATTTTCATGGGTGAGGGGCGAAAATACCAGATCGAACCTGTCCCTACACATATCACTTCTGAGTGTGGGATGTGTATTGCTGCTTGTTCGGAGGAAGCGGAACTCATGTCGGCGCTGCTTAATGGACAAGGAATAGAACATACGGTCTCGGTACGCGGATAGGATAATTAATAAAGGTAAAGGAAACGACGTATGCAAAAAGAGGAAGTGCTGGATTTGTTGTCGCTCTGTGGCGAGGGGGGTTGTGCTGCCAAGTTGCCAGCTGGAGAGCTCGAAAGCTTGTTGCAAGGGATGAATTGGAACACAACGGCGCAGGTACTCGTAGGGTTAGAGACAGGCGACGACGCTGGTGTCTATTTGCTTTCGGAGCGCGAGGGGCTTATCCTCACAACAGATTTCTTTCCTCCATTTTGTTCGGATGCTAAGTTCTATGGCGAGGTGGCTGCAGTCAATGCACTTAGTGATATCTATGCGATGGGCGGTGTGGCGATTGCAGCACTCAATATTACGATGTTTCCAACGGATATGGCGTATCGTCCCCTCTTACGACAAATATTGGAAGGAGGCGCAGAAGTGGCTCGTAGAGCAGGAATCCCGATCATAGGAGGGCATACTATTGCTAATGCAACACCAGTATACGGGCTAGCTGTGTTGGGAAGAGTTACTCCGTCTATGCTTATTACAAATGATCGGCTGGAGGTCGGTCAATCTCTTCTTCTCACAAAACCTCTCGGAATAGGAATAGCCATGGCAGCCTCTCGTTTACACATAGCGCCAGATGTGTTGTATGATAAAGCAAAGCATGCGATGCGAACTCTAAACCGTGATACTGTAGATATTATGCATAAGTTTGGAGTACGAGCTGCTACGGATATAACGGGATTTTCGCTTGTGGGCCATGCCTACAAAATGGCTCGCGCTAGTCAGGTTGCGATTGAATTGTGGGGTGAGACACTTCCTGTGCTACCGGGAGTGCGAGAACTCGTAGACTTGGGTTGTATTCCAGGAGCCGTATTTTCGAACCGAGCGAGTGTGGAGAAGTATTGTGCTATTTCGAAAGCATTGCCCCGTTGGTTACAAACGCTCGTCTACGATCCTCAAACCTCTGGTGGTATTTTGATGGCAGTCGATCCGTTTTACGCACAAGAACTACTTGCGGAATTGCAAGCTGTTGGCTATACATATACTGCAGTGGTGGGGAAAGTAATCGAACCCACGAACGATAGCCTTGTTAGAGTTGTGTAGGGGAAAAATAAGGGATTGTTACGTATTTTAGCACATCAAACGGTTTTGCATACAGCGCTACGCGCGTAAAGCCGTTATATGGTAGATGTGCTCGGCGGGGGCTAGTGGGTTTGAGGGCGGTGGAGTTGATTAAGATTGTCTGTAGAATAGTAGATTTAATGCTGTAAATCAATTACTTCTATAAGTATTTTTATGCGACTACAATCTCAATGATATGGTAACTAGGCACAAGAGAAACCCTTTTATAATTTGCCTACATCCCGATGGCAGCACAGAGCTTGATATAACTCTCTAGTTCTTTGTATGCTGTAGTATATCGTGCTAGCTCTGCGCTGAGGAGTGCCTGTCTAGCAAGTATAATCTGCAGGTAATTTCCTGTCCCATATTGCATTTGTGCTTCGGAGTCGCTAACGGTTTGTTCGAGGAGTTGAATTTGCTCTTGTTGTAGTAGCATGGTAGTTCGCGTATTTTGCAGGTCTGCGAGAATATTGTTTATCTCGTTACCAGCCTCGAGGATTGTTTGTAGATACTGAATCTTTGCTTCTTCTTGCTTTGTCTCGGCAATGAGCGCGTTGGTGGTAATTTGAGATCGATTAAGTAAGGGAGTGAGTATATTGGCTGCTGCTTGCCATACAAGGGTAGAGGGATTTAAGAGGGCTACCCCAGCACTCGTTGTCCAACCTAGACTACCACTGAGTGTAAGAGAAGGAAATAAGGCAGAGCGAGCTGCATTGGCATTATAAAAAGCGTGCTTGAGCATTGCTTCTGCGCGTTGCACATCCGGACGATTGGCGAGTATTGCCATGGGGAGTCCGATCGAAAACTTTTCGGGGACAACGAAATGCCCCCACATACCTCGTACAATGGATGAGGCTCTTTGACCTAGTAGAGCACAAAGAGAGTTCTCTATTTTTTGAATCTGAAGTTTGAGCTCGTTGCGCGTAATCTCTGCTTGTAGTTGACTCGCCTTTGCCTGATTTATATTGGATCGCTGCCCTTGTCCAGCCTGAAAGAGTGCTTCTTGTGTTGCAACGGATTGTTGCCAACTCACAATCATTTTTTCGGTTGCGGCAAGCTTTGCATCCAAGATTTCCAGTGTGTAGTAGAGCTGTGCAATTGTTGCTATAAGTTGAGTTTGTACAGCATGTGTATAAGCTTCGCGCTCCTCTAGCGATGCGAGTGCCGCTTTGCGTTGATTGTTTTTCTGGTTGAAGATATCGAGTGTCCAGCTTACATCGGCAGCAATATTTCCCACCCCCTTGGGCGAGCTACCATCGAACGAACCCGAGAGCCCCCCCCCGCGAGATAAGTTAGCCGAGGGTAAAAAAGCAAGTTTCGCCCCAAAGAGCGTAGCTTTTGCTTCATCTAATTGTAAGTGAGCCACGGCTAGATTGGCATTCTTTTCTAGTGCAGTGCGAATATATTGCTGGAGTTGCGGATCGATAAAGAGATCTTCCCATCGGGGAATCTCTCGAGCGGAGGTGTCGGCGTGTAATTCTTCGCGAAGGAGATTTTTGGTCGCTATGGGTTGCGATTTATAGTTTGTATAGATCCCGCAGCTTGTGAATTCGAGTGCGAGAGAGGCTAACAATAGTATGTGTTTCATCTTGCAAAGCTCGCGATTAGTTTTCATCTGCAGCCTCTTTCTCGATAATACGGTGACTAGGCATCCATCTCTCCTGTAGGTTTTGGAGTGCAATGAAGAAGGCAGGTACGACAAAAAGGAGCGCTAAGGTCCCGATGCACATACCTCCAATTACACCTAATGCTAACGAGAGATTGCCATGAGCTCCAGCGCCTGTACTGAAGGCTAGGGGGAGCATACCTATGATCATGGTGAGCGCTGTCATGAGGATAGGTCGAAGTCGCGCACCAGCAGCTGACATTGCCGCCGAGGCAATAGAGACTCCTGCTTTACGTCTTGCTGAGGCATACTCGGTGAGGAGGATTGCTGTCTTGGATAATAACCCGATGAGCATAATTAGCCCTACTTGCATATAGACATTGTTTGATAGACCCCATATTTTTGCAAAGAGGAAACTCCCGAACAAACCAAAAGGAACACTCAGCATTACGGCTAGGGGAATGAGTAAACTCTCGTACAAGGCGCAAAGGATGAGGTAGATAAAGAGGATACAAATAGCGAAGATAATGGTCGTATTTTGAGAGGCGTTTGCTTCCTCGCGGGTGATTCCAGTATACTCGTACCCGTATCCAGTGGGGAGAGTTTCTTTTGCAGTTTCGCGCACAGCATTGATGACGTCTCCTGTCGAATAACCATCGGCAGGTTGTGCATTTACAGAGATGGAGGTATATAGATTGAAGCGATTGAGAGACTCGGGACCGTAGGTCTTAGTTAGTGTAATAAATTGGTTAATGGGAGCCATTTCTCCAGAAGAGGCTTTAACAAAGATATTGTTGAGAGCTTCCGTATTTTGGCGAAATTGTTTGGGAGCTTGTATCATTACTCGGTAAATTTTGGAGAAAGCAATGAAGTTTGACGCGTAGTTGCCACCAAAATACCCATTGATAACTTCGAGTACGGAGGCGGGAGAAACACCCATTCGTAGACAGTGTGCAGCATTCACGTCTACTAAGTACTGTGGGTAGCGGATATCGTAGGTAGTTTGTGCTTGTGAGATCTCGGGACGCTTGCGTAGTGCTGCTATCATTTGGTTGGTATATGCGAAGAGTTTTTCGATGTTGCCTCCAGCATGGTCTTGTACATAGAACTCTACACCATTGGAGCTACTGTACCCCATAATTGTGGGTTGTGCAAAAGCGAAGATCGAAGCCGATTTGATGTTTTGCGTCTTCATCATAATTCGCCCAATGATGGCATTGATACCTTGCCCTTTTCCTGTTCGTTCTTCCCAATTACAGAGTTTTATGATGAGCATACCGCCAGTAGATGATTGTCCGCCTAGCATACTGAAACCTACAACGGTAGCATAACTTTTTATTTCTGGGATGCTATCGAGAATTTGAGAAGTACGCAGGACGGTCTTTTTGGTTTGTTCGAGTGTTGAGCCTGCAGGCGTCTTGATGTTTACGAAGATTGTTCCCATATCCTCGTCTGGGATGAGTCCCGTTTGGGTTGAGCGCACGAGTAGAACTATAGCAATGCCTGTGAGAATAAGAAGCGTCCAAGCGATCCAACGGTGTCGAAAAATCCCTTTCAGCCCATTCTTGTAACGAAAGACAAGTGTCCGAAAGGCAGTATTGAAAGCATGGTTAAATCGTGTAGAAAAGGAGAGTTTCTTGCCCTTTATGTACGCATCGTGTGGAGTCATAAGTAGAGCTGAGAGGGCGGGACAGAGGGTAAGAGCATTGATAGCGGAGAGTCCTACGGCGACGGCCATTGTAAGTCCAAATTGTTGGTAATACGTACCGCTAGTTCCGCCCATAAAGGAGGTTGGGATAAAGACGGCCATAAAGACTAGGGAGGTGGTGATAATCGCACTTGCAATGCCACCCATGGCTTTTCGAGTGGCTTGATATGGAGAGCGTTCGCCCTCATCAAACTTTGCCTGTACGGCCTCTACTACGACGATGGCGTCGTCGACTACAGTACCAATTACGAGCACGAGCGCAAAGAGAGTGAGAAGGTTAAGCGTAAACCCTACCACGTACATGAAAGCGAATGTACCAATGAGGGAGACGATGATAGAAATCGTAGGGATGATAGTAGAGCGGGCACTCTGTAGGAAGATATAGACCACGAGGATAACCAACAGGATGGTCTCCAATAAAGTTTTAAGAACTTCATTGGTAGCGGCATTGAGGAAGTCGTTGGTATCCATCATATTAACAAACTCTAACCCTGCAGGGAGTTCGTCTTTGAGCTCTTCGAGGAGTTTGTCTATATTCTCATTAATCTCGTGCGCGTTAGAGTCAGCAGTTTGCGAGACCATAGCCGTCGCTCCAGCATGTCCTTTGATGTTACCATCGAAGGCATAGCTAACCGTCCCGAGCTCAACCTCTGCAATGTCGCCTAGCTTTAAAATCGAACCATCGGGCAGAGAGCGGATAATGATTTCTTCAAATTCGGTTGCATTTTGTTTTCCTCCTCGATATTTTAGAGTATACTGAAAAGTATTGCTACCGTCCTCGCCTATTGTACCTATGGGTGCTTCCAGATTTTGTGCTCGTAGAGCACTGACTACATCGTTCGGGACGAGATTGTGGAGTGCTAACTTCCGAGGGTTGAGCCATATCCGCATGGCGTAGTCTCCTCCCATAACATTGATACTTCCTACCCCTTTGATGCGTAGGAACTTTGGTGCAATATTAATATTGAAGTAATTGGTAATAAAATCGCGATCGTATTTGTCTGTAGGAGAATATAGAGCGAGAATGCGGAGCATACTAGCTTGTCTTTTCTCTACTGTAACCCCGATCTTTGTGACCTCCTGAGGAAGCGAACGTTCGGCTTTTGAGACGCGATTCTTTACATTAATAAGAGCGAGATCGGGGTTGGTTCCTTGTTCGAAGATAATGGAAATAGAACCAGAGCCGGAGTTGGTAGCGGAGGAGGTCATATACTGCATATTCTCTACACCATTAATGGCCTCCTCGAGAGGAATTACGACGCTCTTGAGCACTACGTCTGCACTGGCGCCTGTGTAGTTAGCGCGTACCGAGATTGTGGGAGGAGCAATGTCTGGGTATTGTTCCATGGGGAGATTCCACAGACCGATTGTCCCGAGCAGGACGATCAGTATAGAGATAACGCCAGCCAGTATTGGGCGATTGAGAAAGAATTTGATGTTCATCAGAGGAGAGTTATTCTTTGGGTTGGTTGTCTTGGGTAGGCTGTTTGGGCGTTGTTGTTACAGGCGTCCCCTCGCGTATTAGACCAGCCCCTTCGGCTATAATCTCTTCGCCGCAGGTGAGCCCTTCGAGTACCACATAGTTTTTTCCATCGTTTTGTGGGAGAACTTTTATCTCTGTTGATTTTGCTTTCCCGCCCACTACTTTGTAAACGAATATTTTGTCTTGCAGTTCGAAGGTAGCTTCCTGTGGGATTACGATGTGATCTGCTACCGTGGAGGGGAGGATAACTGTTCCACTGCTCCCATTACGCAGTTTTTGCTCAGGGTTTGGGAATGTAGCGCGTAGGTTAATCGCTCCCGTTGCGATATCGACCTGACCGCTTATGGCATCTATACGTCCGGGATGTTCGTAAAGGACACCATTAGATAGCTTTAGTTGTACAGTAGGGAGTTTTTTCAATATTTCGGTGGAGGAGACACTATATCGATCAAGTAACTCTAGAAGGTAGCTTTCTGAGACCGAAAAATAGGCACGTACATTCGTATTGTTAGAGACTAAGGTAAGGGGTTGTGCGCTTGACGGATTCACCAGCGCCCCCGTTCGGTAGGCAATCATCCCAACTACGCCATCGGTGGGGCTTTTGACTTCGGTGTAAGAAAAGTTGTTGCGAGCTGTGAGTATCTCGGCTTGAGCGGTTGCATAAGTTGCTTGTGCCGTAGTCAGTGCATTTTGTGCGAGTGAGAGGTCGTAGTCGCTCACAATTTGTTGCTTGTGGAGAGCCTCTTTGCTAGCAAAGGTAAGTTTGGCATTTTCGAGGGCAGCCAGTGCACTCTTTTCGCGAGCTTGGGCTATTTGGAGAGCTGCTAGGTATGCAACTTGGTCTATTACAAATAGCATTTGCCCTTTTCGAACCCCTTGTCCCTCGTCGATACAGATGCGGGCAAGAGTACCACTTATTTGCGGGCGAATTTCTACAGCCTCATCGCCCTTGATTGTTGCAGCGAAGGAGTGGGAGAGGTAGCAAGTATCAGTAGTTGTTATTAGGGTTTTGTAGGTAGCCGTTGTGCGGGGTGGTTGCTGATGCGAACAACTGGGGAGAAGATAAAGAAGCCAAAGACAGCTAGTAAGGAGAAGTGAATTATAGTGGCTCATGTTGAAGAAATTTTCTGACTTAAGAGTGTACAAATTTTGTGCTAAATGTTGTATACGATACAGAAAAAAGTAGTAAGGAATTTTGTGAGTTTGTCACTCGAAAAGAGAATTTCGTAACGGAAAGCCCTAGGTTTGTAGCTTAAAGTAAAATACAGTATGTCAGGTGGTATATAAGTTGTTCTAGTATTTGGAATAGAATGGTAGACTGACGAAGCTCTAAGTTCAGGAATGCAAAAATTACCTAGTCGACTATAGGTAATGATCGAAAATAAGGTATAAATTTGCAACATTGAGTAGGAGAAGATTCCTAACGGTACTTTGATCCGTTGTGGAGTGGGGCGTTGTTTTTAGTGAAGTTTAATTGTAAAACATAACAAACAAGCAAAAGGAAATGAATTTTGGAAAGATTGCGCTATTAGCGCTCGCAGGAGCAAGTATGGCGTTTTTTGCTTCCTGTGGTAAGGAAAATGATAAGCAGAAATCTGCACCTACGATTCTTGTAAAGAACAAGGATATAAAGGATTTGGGACCGAAGGCACTTGAAACAGATTTTCCGCTAAATATTTTTGTAAGACCTACAGAAGGTTTGAAGGTTAGCTCGGTTTCGTATACGGTATCTTACAAGAATAAAGAAGGGCAGCCTAGCACAACCACTAAGAAAGATATTACTGTAAAGAAAGGGCCACAGGGCTATACGGGTCAGATAGAGCTAAAGGGGTTACCAGAGGGTATTAAAGAGGGAACTATTACTATCGTTGCCGTAGATAGCGAAAAGAGTGAAGCAAAAGCAGAGATAGTATACAATTTCAATCCTGCACCCACTCCACAACCGACTCCTGAATCTGGCTGGGGTGAAAAGAAAGAAGGTTGGTTAAACCATAAGGCTGGTGCGCAAGGTGGTGCTTTTGATTTGAAGCACGCTAAAGAAGTTTCGATTACAAGTGGAAACGCTGATGATCGTTACATGATGAATACGAGCAAAGGTGAGAATGGGAAATTTGAGGCATCCTTTACATCTGAAAAGGTGAGCATCACGGCGAATGGTCAAAGTAAGAATTATATGGGTAATAAGACTGTGTTTAAGAAGGTAGACAATAAGGAGTTTGACAAAATCACAGTCAAAGAAGCCGAGGAAATGATAAAAAATGTAGATACCAAGACAGTTGAGAATGTTAAGGTTAACGATATTTTCATTGCGAAGCACAACGATGAACTTTATGTGCTAATGGTTACAAAAATTGATGAAAATACTCTGCACCGTGCTAACGTAGGTCACATGGTATTTTCTTACAAAGCAAAGAAGTAATCTTCTTTGAGTTGGACGAAGTATAGAATAAGCCTCCCATTTGAGTGGGGGGCTTTTTTATTATTTTTGCGCTTGGCATAAGAGCGTAAGGAGATAAATTATGGAACAAGCGGGATTGTTAGAGAAGCTAGATAGAATAGTAGATAGATATAGGGAAGTGGAAGGGCTGCTTGGCGAGCCAGATGTAATGAACGATATGAAACGTTATGTGCAGCTCAACAAAGAGTATCGCGATTTGGCGCCCATTGTCGAAGCGGCTAAGCGCTATCGTGAGTTGCAAGAGGGGCTACTACAGGCACGAACCATACTTGCAGAGGAGAGCGATGCAGAGCTGCGTGAGTTGGCAAAACAAGAAATAGAAGAATCTGAACAACGCGTTGCCCCTATGGAGGAGGAGATCCGGCTTTTGCTGCTCCCAGGTGATCCACAGGATAGCAAGAATGCGATTGTAGAGATTCGAGCAGGTACGGGGGGCGATGAGGCTAGTTTGTTTGCAGGCGATTTGTTCCGCATGTATTCCTATTTTGCAGAATTGCGTAAGTGGAAACTCGAGGTAACCTCCTCGTCCGAAGGAACTGTTGGTGGTTACAAGGAGATAGTCTTCTCGCTCAAGGGCGATGGGGTGTATGGGGTCATGAAATATGAGTCGGGAGTACATCGCGTTCAGCGAGTGCCGCAAACGGAGACACAAGGACGAGTACATACCTCAGCCGCATCGGTGGTTGTCTTGCCTGAGGCCGAGGAATTTGATGTAGAGTTAAAGATGGAGGATATCCGCAAGGATACCTATTGCTCTTCTGGTCCTGGGGGTCAGAGTGTGAATACGACCTACTCGGCAGTGCGTCTAACGCATATTCCTTCGGGTATTGTGGTACAGTGTCAAGATCAGAAGTCGCAAATCAAGAATTTTGAGAAAGCATTGATAGAGCTTCGGACGCGTTTGTACAATATTGAGTATCAAAAATATTTGGATGGGGTCTCCTCGCAACGTAAAACGATGGTCTCTACGGGCGATCGTTCTGCAAAAATACGTACGTATAACTTTCCACAAGGGCGTGTAACAGACCATCGTGTAAACTATACTGTTTACAACTTGGAGGCTGTACTTGGTGGGGCACTCGACTCTTTTATAGAGCAACTTCAAATTGCAGAGAATGCTGAGCGTTTGCGTGCTAGCGATATTTAGTATTGTGTAAAAAGAGAGTTTAAAATAGAAGAAGAGATGGATGCCAACCATTTGTTCGAGCAGATAAAGCAAAAAAAGAGTTTCTTGTGCGTTGGGTTAGATACAGACCAGCGGAAGCTCCCGATGTCGTTGAGTTCGAAACATGATCCGATCTTTGAATTCAATAAAGCGATAATAGATGCTACAGCAGATCTTTGCGTGGCTTACAAGCCGAACATGGCATTTTACGAGGTCTACGGAGCGCGAGGTTGGGAGTCGTTAGCCCATACGGTGCAATATCTTCGCGAACATCACCCAGAGATATTGATAATAGCCGATGCTAAGCGCGGAGACATATCTAATACGGCTGCAATGTATGCTAAGAGTCTATTTGGTTCGATGGACTTTGATGCAGTAACCGTAGCGCCTTATATGGGGCGAGATGCAGTGCAACCTTTTCTGGATTATGTGGGACGCTGGGTTGTACTATTGGCTGTGACCTCCAACGAGAGTTATGAAGATTTCCAGACCCTTGAGATCCAAGCACAAGGAGGGGTAAAGCGTCAGCTGTTTGAGGAGGTACTCGAACGTTCGAAACACTGGGGGCACGAGGGGAATATGATGTATGTAGTGGGAGCTACGCATGCCTCTATGTTAGCGAGAGTTCGAGCTATTGTACCAGAGCACTTTTTATTAATCCCAGGTGTGGGGCATCAAGGAGGAAGTCTGGATGAGGTGGTGCACTATGGGATGAATCGTAGGTGTGGTCTATTGGTTAATTCGGCTCGCGGTATACTCTATGCTGACAATGGAGTGCACTTTGCCACTGCAGCACGAGAGAAAGCGAAAGAGTTACAACGGCAGATGGCGGAGCATCTGCGAAAGATGGAGATTTGCTAAAGTTCGTTACGGTGAGTGTTCTCTTTTCAAAAAAAAATATACCTTTGTAGTGGAGTTTTGAGTAGTTAACGGCGATTCAGTAGCTCAGCAGGTAGAGCACATCCCTTTTAAGGATGGGGTCCTGGGTTCGAATCCCAGCTGGATCACGAGAATAGAGGACATACGGCAGTGTGTCCTCTATTATTTGCGGCGGAGAGGAGTTTCTCAAATTGAGGCATGAGACCATTATGGGGAGGATTTCTAGCCCTCAAATCTTGGTGAGCCTAGGTTGATAGATTGATAACAAGCGGTTCGAGTCGACGGTGTTATTTGCAATAGAGCGCTTGTATTTTGGCTACTGTATTACAAAAATATCTCTGACATTCAATATACTAATTCTGAATTGTGCAGTGGTCTTCAATAATTTATGTAAAGCAAAAAGAATTTTAATAGCCGAAGAAGGAGTATATGGCTGCAATTACGCGATCTTGCATAGCTGGCGTTAACTCTGTGTGCATCGGTAGCGATAAGACCTCCGTTGCCAATAGGCGTGAGTTGGCGAGAGAGCCTACTACTCGTCCTTGTCCTAAGAATGCAGGCTGATCACATAGGGGCAGTGGGTAGTAGATCATGGAAGGAATGCCACGTTGTTGTAAATGTTTTTTGAGAGCATCGCGTTGTCCTGCAAGAACGCGTAGGGTATACTGATGGTAGGTGTGGTATGGAGCATCAAGCGGCAGTACAACTTCGCATACCGTCTTAAGATGCTCTGTATAATACTTTGCAGCCGTTTGTCTTGCTGCGATATATTGGTCTAGGTATCGGAGTTTTATGCGTAGGATTGCTGCTTGTAGGCTATCTAAGCGCGAGTTACAACCGATGAGTTCGTGGTAATATTTAGTGCGTTGCCCATGGTTTGCTATCATACGTAGACGCTCTGCAAGCTGTTTGTTGTGTGTCATTATGGCCCCCCCATCGCCAAAACAGCCAAGATTTTTGGTTGGGAAGAAGGAGGTACATGAGATGTCGCCTAGCGACCCTACTTTGATTGTTGCTCCGCCGCAATCATACAAAGCACCTAGGGCTTGCGCATTGTCTTCTACAATCGCCACCTTGTGTTTTTTTGCCCATTGTAGGATTGGATACATGTCGGCACTATGCCCAAAGAGGTGTACGGGAATAATCGCTTTTACTAGGGGCGAGTAGGCCGCTTCTAACGTAGTCGTGTCTATGTTGTAGGTTCGGGCATCCACATCTACTAGCACGGGCGAGAGTCCGAGTAATGCAATAACCTCAGCACTTGCAGCATAGGTAAAGGCGGGTACGACAACCTCGTCGCCAGCTTGGAGTCCGAGCGACATGAGAGCAATTTGTAGTGCATCCGTACCATTTCCGCAAGGGATAACCTCCAACCCCTCCATATATTGGCTGAGTTCGCTAGCAAAGTGTTGTACTTCTTGCCCTTGAATAAAATGTCCTGAGCGGATAGTTCGCTCAATAGCTGTAGAAATTTCTGGATAAATTTTCTCAGTTTGTGAAACCAAGTCCACCATTTCAATGGCTTGCTCCTTAGGTTGTGACATTATAATTTCCTCCGAATTTTCACAATTCCTCCCCCTACTACGAGTACTAGGCAGCAGAAATAGGCAATGCGCCCTAAGTAGTCGCCCCAGCGAACATAAAAAGTGATGCCTGTTTGTGGATAAACAGTTCCTCTGAGGGTACCCTTCAACCACCAACCGAGTTGTTCTGTCACTTCCCCCCTAGGGGTTATAATGCCCGAGATTCCAGTATTAGCCGAACGTACAAGCCATCGGCGCGTCTCTATGGCTCGGAGCTTAGAAAAATTGAAGTGATTCTTGTACCCGGGCGTGTCGCCCCACCACCCATCGTTGGTAATCACAGCTAGGATTTGCGCGCCATTGCGTACATAATCAGTGCAAAATTCGCCAAAAGCCGACTCATAACAAACAATTGGTGCAATGCCTACGGAGTCTGGAGTCCAAAATACAGCTCGTTCAGGTTGTGTACCGAGGTTGCCTACCATGCCTCCGAGGTTGATACTAATTTTGTCTAGAAAACGGAAGAACTGAGGATAGGGGGTCATTTCTACACCCACTACGAGTTTTGATTTGAAGTAATGGTCTATTTTTTCTTTGTGATCTATCCAGAGTGCACTGTTATAGGCTGTATACCAGCCGTCAAAGATAGGACGAGCTGTAGGAGGTAACTCGTTCTTGTTATTGAAAAATTGCAGTAGTGTAGTTCCCACCAGAATTTTGCATTGTGGATGCTGCGAGAGGAAATTGCGAATAAGTGCAATGGTGGTATTCTCGTCGAGTTCGTGAAGCCAAATATTACTTGGGATCGATGTCTCGGGCATCACAACGAGTCGCGTATTGGGAGTCATTGTTTCCTCGGCAAGTGAGAGCATACGTTGTACCTGCACTTCGTCGCTTAGTGTGCTAAATTTCTCTGTCCAGGGATCAATATTGGGCTGTACGATCACCACTTCTATCCCTTTGTTTTTTGATAGAGAGTCGTCTGAAGGTCGCATTAGCACAGAGAGAATGATAGGTGAAAGTAGAACTATCCCCAGACTAGCAATATAGATTAAGCGCTTTGAGGTATGCCAATTGCTCCGACGTGTAAGGAATGTATAAAGTAGGATATTGAAGAGTAGTACCCAGAGCGAACCGCCGAGGATGCCCGTATATTCATACCATTGAATTACCCAGGGTGCGGCAGCGAACCCATTGCCGAGTGTAAGCCATGGCCAAGCAATTTCCGAATTGTGGAAAAAGTATTCGAAACCAATCCACCCTGCGACGAGAGCGGCATTGCCCCAATAGTTGCCTAAGTGTTTCCATCCGAGTTCTACAAGAGTGAGCACGAGCGCCATACAGGCTGCCATAGCGAATACAGCGCCGAGCATCGCCCCAAAGGAAGCTCCTTGGATCCACCAAACCGTGAGAGCATTCCACGTCAACACAGCAAGGTATAGGATTCCATAACTTTTCCCAAAATTCGTGCGATGTATTACGAGAATATGCATAAGATGCAACCAAGGTATCCATGCAACGAAGAGGACTGGCCAGAGGTCTATTTCCCATGCTAAACACATAAGAATACCCCCAGCGAGAGCAAGAAACCATGGTTTGGAGATAAGGAGAGAGAAGATTCGCATCAATGTATTATTTGCGGAATAGATAAGCTTGAGGCAAAGTTAATGAATTCGATTACTCGCCTTAGATCCTGGAATTTGCGGCCTGACGACAGACACTCCAAGTGGTTCTAGCAACAGCGCTACTCACACCAAATAGTTCTTGTATTCGATGCGATCAACTGATTGTAGTGGCGTAGTATGCTACACTGGGTTTTATGAGGAAGGTATGTTAAAAAATATGCATATACCAGACGGTGCATGCCCTGTCCGGAATTCTGAAATACGTATTATATCGTTGCTTACGCAACGATACGGAGGGTACGAAACCCTCCGTTAAGGTAAACGTGCACACCTTGGTGCGCACGGCCTTCAGATAGATGGTGTTCGTGGTGGCGAAGCCTCCACGTTCATCTTAGCGGCGGGTTGCCCACCCGCCGTAGAACAACCCTTTACAGGTTGTAATCAAGACTAGCTATGCTTTGTCCGTTCACAGCCCAAAGTTTCCACATTGGGCTAGAAATACTCACCACCGCCATACGGCGGGGTTCTATTAAAGCCCCCTTGTGGGGCGAGTCTTTCCAGCACGGGGTTATGCATGTAAAATCGAATATTTGTGTTCGCAACGCCTCTGTTTGCTGTTCTATAGTCTATTCTTTTGATAATACTATTGATACTGGATTGTGATCTTTGACGGCTATAACGAGCTCCAGACCTTTGTTATTCGCTAACGAGGTTTGCAAAGTAAAAGTCGCAGGAAACCACTTCAAGTCATGTGTTGATAATCCGTTCAACTCCTTTCTTAAGTAGTTAACATGTGCCTCACCATTTCGGTCCTTATTATAATCTTCCATGAGTTTAGCCAAGTCTTTATATTCTACAATAAATTGAGCCGTGACATCCGTTTTGTTACCGCCTTGTTTTTGAAAAACCTTTATCCCCGTTAAATCTATAGGTTTGTCTGTGGCTGTGTATGGGCGACAGCCACGAGGCCAGCAGCCACTGCCCGAATCTCCATATTCTTTACTTAGTGTAAAGAATACATAATGCGGATCTGCCTTATCTCCTAATAAGGTGACGAGAAACCGAGTTTTGTCCCCAACGATATCTGTTGCGTTTATAAAACCTATTTTCGGATAGAAAAAGGGGTTGAATAGATAAAAGATTTGTCCCTTAGGGGGTAGTTCATCTGGCTTAACTATTTTATCACAACTAACGACTTTTTTCTCTTTACATGAGGGTAGAACCGACGAAAGGTAAAGTAGTGTTACAATCAGGATACAAACTCGACATTTCATTTTTATAACCCTTTCGCTTTATGGATGTACATTTAAGATATTGCTAAGATCGTAGTGATAACCTGCGCCTCCAGAAGACCGAATAGACTTTTCGGCATTGAGGTAATCAAAAACCTGAGACAAAAAATACCCATCATAACTACCACCCCATCCCCAATTACAAGCTAATAAATAGCGTGTTTCTTTTGATACAGAACGACTCTGTAAAAAACGAGATCTACCTTTTTCTATATAAGTTGTATAAGTTGTCCTTCGTTCCTCTACTAAATACCCATTGCAGATCCATTCGTGTCCACCTTTTTTGCCATCATTACCTCTGCGGTAACCTCCAAGTAACACGGGATAGCCGTTATCTAAACTATTCATGATTCCCCTTAGACTATAAGATGTTTCATCCGAAATATTACCGTACCCCATCTTTCGTAACACTTCGGGAATTCTTGCAGAGTTTGCTCCCGTTGGATCATCTTTTCCCGCTCCCCACTCATTTCTTAAATTCTCTCCGATTTTCAAAAAAAGGTGTGAGACTTGGGCATTATATCGAGCGGTGTCACTAATGTCATAATACGAAAAATGTTTATAACGTGTGAGAAAATCCCAATCCAACATTACTCCCTCATAGAAGCGAGGAAATTTATAATACGAGACAAGTTGCGCAACTGCCGTAGCAACGCACCCAGCTGCAGCACGTTCTGGTGCTAGTCTGTTGTAGGGGAAATGTTGATCCCATGTAACTTTAACATAAGGACCTATTTCATTTGTTGTCTCCCAAGCAGATTCCGAAATCTCTGTGCGTAAGCGTCCACCATGATCAGGATTATTGGGAAAGGGCTTGTAGGGATCATAAGGATCAAAATCATCTAGATCTGGGATACGAGGGTTATCAGGATCGAAATCGTTTTGTCTTCTTCTATTTCTTAGTTTCCAGCGGGAGTATCTGGCTAGTGAATTGGTATATAGCTCAATTCCAGATCCAGATGGAATACTATCGATATTAAAATTACTTTTTGTAGAAAAAGCAAGTAAATCGCCAATTCGGATATCGCCAGATACCAATAAAAAACCACCTCCGCTTTTTTTGTTTATTACATAAAACAATGTGTCTGCAGGTTCGTATGCTTTATGACTACGCACTCGCTCTTTTGGTGTAAGAAAATACGAAATATCGAAATCATTTTTTCGGAGTTTTTCTCCCAGCACAGTATTGAAATATTTATGTGCAATTTCGATCGCTTCACTACGAGTGCGTTGCGGAGCATTATCCTCTGCGATCATTTTTGCAATTTGAGCTCGCCTGATATTTGAAGAATCAATGACCTGAATTTGTATACCACTCCCTTCTTCTTGTCGAGCTTTCATCCGAAGATGAAAATTTGCAATAACAGGACTGTGCTAAGAAAGATATGTGTTTTCATTCTTTTTATGATTTATGACACATACAAATTTAAAAAAATAAACATATAAACAATAATGAAAAATACTACTCTAATCAGTAGCTTAGAAACACTCAAGAGAAATACAAAATTCAATTAACTTTGCGGCTAGTAAGTTTTTGAGTGGGATTAGAAGTGTATTGAGTGATGGCAAAGAATCAGAAAGTTGAGCCGAATGGTGTAGAGTCTATAGAGACAGCCTTAACGAATACGGAGCAATATTTGGAGAAGAACCGGAAGTGGTTGTTGTTGGGTGTTGGGGTTTTGGTGATACTGATAGTTGGGTATATCGCCTATTCGAATTTGTATTCGAAACCTCGTGAGCATGAAGCACAGGTAGAGGCTTATTTTGCTGAGCAGCAATTTGGATTAGATTCGTTTGCTGTAGCTTTGAATGGAGATGGTAATAACTTTGGTTTCCTACAAGTGTTGGAGAATTACTCGGGCACGAAGATGGGGAATCTATGTAATTACTATGCAGGCATCTGCTACCGCGAGCTAGGAGATTACGACAATGCGATAAAGTATTTATCGGCTTATTCGTTGCAGGATAAAATGCTAGCACCAGTAGCGTTAGGCGCAATAGGCGATTGCTATGTAGAGAAGGACGATTGGAAGATGGGAATCGACTATTATAGTAAGGCGATTGCGTATGACGAGAATCCACTGACGACTCCGATCTTTTTGTTCAAACGTGGTCTCCTTTACGAGAAAGATGCGCGTTGGGCAGATGCATTGGACGACTATTTACAGATAAAGGAGCAGTATCCGCATAGTACACAGGCTCGAGATATTGATAAGTCTATAGAGCGAATGAAATTGTTGCGTTAGTGCAGATTTTATAATTGAGCGACGTTGGATGTAATGTATTGCATTCTGCGTCGTTTTTTTATACAGAATAGAGAAGAAAAACTAGACGTAGTGAGTTATGAGCGAATCGTCAGCTTTCAATAGGAGTCAGGAGCATTATGTAGTGCGTCCAGAGGAACACGTTGTGATATTTGCAGCAGAGTGGCATAGCGAGATAGTGGATTGTTTGGTTTCGGATGCAGTAGATACCCTCATACAACATGGTGTTCGTCAGGTGGAGATAATAAAAGTGCCGGGTTCGTACGAATTGCCTCAGGCTGTAAGCATGTATTTCTATGGTCCGCTGAATGCGACATTGGCAGAGCCTCGCGATCGTCGTTCGTATAGTGCAATTTGTTTTGGGTGTGTAATTCAAGGAGAAACGCCGCATTTCACCTTTATATCGGAAGCCGTAGCACAGGAGATAGAGCATGTTGCATGCTCTGGCGTTCCGTTCCCTGTGATGTTTGGAGTATTGACGGCTAATACGGTGCAACAGGCATTAGCGCGTGCGAATGGGACACATAGTAAGAAGGGCGAGGAGGTTGCACTCGCCTTATTGAAGATGTTAGATTTCCGTAATAAATATTGTTTTTAGAATTCGTGGTGAGGTGGAATTGTATTTTGCACAAAGTCTTTTGGAGGGCTGCTGATAATGACTACTGAGCGGCAGCTTTTTATAGGGACGGAAGGCTATCCGATATCTGAGCATGAGTATGCTCTTTTTCAGGCTGTGCGAAAGGTCTCGGAAGTATTGGGTAAGTCGGTGTATGTGGTTGGGGGGTATGTCCGCGATATGTTGCTTGGGCGTCCGAATAGTGATATAGATTTTGTGACGTTAGGGGCGGGTATAGAATTTGCAAACGCTGTGGCGCGACTCCTTGGAGTGCAAAGGGTAGTAGTATTTAAAAATTTTGGGACCTCGCAATTCCGTTATGCAGATATCGAAGTAGAGTTTGTGGGAGCTAGACGGGAGTCGTACCGTCGCAATTCGCGCAAGCCCATAGTAGAGGATGGTACGCTAGAGGAGGATCTTTTACGCCGCGATTTTACTATAAACACTCTTGCCCTAGCTCTAACACCAGGGAATGAGTGGGAGCTAGTGGATAGATTTAACGGTCGTAGCGATCTGGAATCGTGTAAGATCGTAACACCTCGCGAGCCTGGCGTAACCTTCGACGATGACCCTTTGCGCATGATGCGTGCTATACGTTTTGCTTCGCAACTTGGATTTTCGATTGACTCTACGGTATTCGAGGCAATATGTATGTATGCGGGGCGACTGAAGATTGTATCGAATGAGCGAATCATAGAGGAGTTTAACAAGATTTTGCTCTCGCCTAAACCTTCGGAGGGGTTGTATCTTCTCGAGCGTAGTGGGTTGTTGTCCTATATTTTACCAGAGGTTGTGGCGCTCAAGGGTGTAGAAAATGTGGAAGGACGTGGTCATAAGGACAATTTCAATCATACGCTTCAGGTAGTAGATAACATTGCCATGGCGAATGCCGATTTGTGGTTACGCTGGGCAGCATTATTGCATGACATTGGTAAGGTACCGACCAAACGCTTCGTATCAGGGCATGGTTGGACATTTTATACACATGAGTATGTCGGTGCGAAAATGTTAGAGAAGATTTTTAAGCGTTTGCATTTGCCGCAAAATGATGTGCTGCAGCGTATAGAGCTCTTGGTACGTTTGCATATGCGCCCGATAGTACTCTCGGACGACGAGGTGACGGACAGTGCGGTGCGACGTCTGCTCTTCGATGCGGGAGAGGAAATAGAGTCTTTAATGTTGCTTTGTGAGGCAGACATTACATCTAAGAATCCGCAGAAGGTAGCACGTTTTTTGCATAATTTTAAACGGGTACGTAAGAAATTGGTTGATTTGGAGGAGAGAGATGCCATTCGTAATTTTCAGCCCCCCGTATCGGGGGAACGTATTATGGAGGTTTTTGCTTTAGCGCCGTGTAGGGAGGTTGGAGAGATAAAGAATGCGATAAAGGATGCCATATTAGATGGTATAATAGCCAATAATGTTTCGGAGGCAGAGGCTTTTATGCTTGCTAAAGGTCGAGAATTAGGATTAAAACCTCGAGGTGATAAATAGCTTTTTTTGAAGAGAGAGTATTGTAAAAGTTGGAGGATTTTTTGTGGAAAAGAGTCTATCGAGCAATCGAGTAACTGAGCCGTTGATTTTGGCCATTGAATCGTCTTGCGACGATACGTCGGCAGCCGTGATACGCGATACACGGCTTTTGTCTAATCTGATAAGTACACAGAAAGTACATGAGCAGTATGGAGGCGTAGTGCCAGAATTGGCTTCGCGTGCACACCTTTCGAATATAGTGCCTGTCGTATCAGAAGCATTGCGCATGGCAGATGTGCGGGTTCAGGATCTGGATGCGGTAGCCTTTACACGTGGTCCAGGATTAATGGGTGCACTCCTTGTAGGAGTTTCGTTTGCTAAGGGGATAGCGTTAGCAACGGGTGCGAAATTGGTGGAGGTCAATCATCTGCAGGGGCATATTCTTTCGCCTTTTATGCAGACCACGGAGGAGAGCCATACACCTCGGTTTCCATTCTTATCGTTGTTGGTCTCGGGGGGTCACACACAGTTGGTATTGGTACGTAACCCGTTGAAGATGGAATTAATAGGTCAGACTATAGATGATGCTGCGGGCGAGGCATTCGACAAATGTGCTAAAGTGATGGGTCTTCCGTATCCCGGCGGTCCGCATATAGATAGATTGGCAAAACTGGGAAATCCAGCAGCATTTGAGTTTACACGTCCTTACCTACAGGGGTTGGATTTTAGTTTTAGTGGCTTGAAAACGTCATTCTTATATCTTTTGCAACGGGAGGTAGCCAAAGATCCAGATTTTGTAGTAAAGCATCGAGAAGATTTGTGTGCTTCGTTGCAGCATACGATATTGGATATTTTGATGCGGAAGTTGCGAAAGGCGATAAAGATGACGGGTATACGTCAGGTTGCAATAGGAGGAGGAGTGGCGGCGAATGAAGGATTGCGTACGGCAGTGACAGAACTTGGCGAACAAATGCATGTAGAGGTTTTTATCCCCGAGCGTCGTTTTACGACCGATAACGCGGCAATGATAGCAATTGCTGGGTTGTTCAAATATCGCGCAAAGATCTTTTCGGATCAGTGCGTAAAAGCCATACCTCGAGCGAGTGTAGAGATAACACAACCAGAATAGATGATGAGGAGGAATATAAGGCGAGTAGTGGTACTCACGGTATTGTTGTTAACGACAGTGCTCGCATGGGCAGTGACAAAGCAAGAGGTGGTTTGTTCTTTTCGCTTTGACAGACGAGTGCGGATGGCAACGAATCAGTATGCGATTTGGATAGAGAACAAGGATGGTGTACTTGTTAGAACGCTATTTGTAACGGCTTATACTGCAGGTAAAGGTTGGAAAAAACGCTTAAGTTCGCTTCCAGAGTGGCGTAAGGCAGTAGGTAGTCTTTTGGTGGATGGTGTTAGTGGTGCTACGCCAAAATCGGGGGTACAGCAAGTGGTTTGGGATTTGCGAGATGCGCAAGGAGCTCAGGTAGCAGATGGTCAGTATTTGTTGCGTTTTGAGGGGAATCTTGGTTTCGAAACCTACCTAGATGCAAAATGTATGTTAAGGGTAAGCGGAGAAGAAGTCTCTGCGAGTTCGGTAGATTTGCAAGTAGTAGGGAAACCGCCCTTAGAACAAAAGATGATTTCGGATTTGAGTGTAAAGGTTCGCAATTCGGGAAAATCTAATATGTGTAAAGTTTGTTTGTAACAATGCTTTCTGTGTAGATAAGGTAGAGGTGAATGAAAAACAGGAGGTACTTGCAATAGAAATATAATCGTTTGCATGAGGAGATTTTGCAAGCGAAAGAGAGTTGTGGGAGTATATTGCTGTAGAGGGCGTTTTTTACGTATTGGTAGGAGGTCGTGATAATGAAGCGTTTTGTTCATCTACATCTTCATACAGAGTATTCGATTTTGGATGGAGCGACAAAGATTCCTGAGTTGCTAAAGCTGGCTTCTGAATGTCATGCTGGTGCGGTTGCGGTAACGGATCACGGTGTGATGTATGGGATTTGTGATTTATTCAAGCAGATCAGGAATTTCAATCAGAAGTTAGAAAAGGAGATAGAGCAGAAAAGTAGACAAGACGCGACTACTCAAGATTTGGAAGAGGCAAAACAATTGGCGGAGGCATTACCACTAAAGAAGTTAAAGTTTATTGCAGGCGTAGAGGGATATCTCACTTTTAGTAAACCAGGGAAGGGAGTCCCTCGCTATCATATAATACTCTTAGCACTCAATATGCAGGGGTATCGTAATCTTTGCTCGTTGGTATCGCTGAGTAATTTGGATGAGAATTTTTACACCAAGCCCTGTATAACGTATGAACTTTTGCAGCAATATTCCGAGGGGTTGGTCTTGAGTTCGGCTTGCATGGCTGGACCAATTGCTCGCCCGATCCTCGATATGCAACTAGTACAACCCTCTGTGCCAGGCGCTAAAGAGAAAGTACGCGTAGAGGGAGGCATGGTCTTAGCCCGTAAGAATTTGGAATTGTTGCAAAAGATTTTTCCGGGTCGTTTCTATTTAGAGATAATGCTTCACCCGTATAAGGGAGAACCGTTGACAAACAATGCTTATCGTTATCAGAAGTATATAACTGCAGCGATGCTCCTCTTTGCTAAGGAGTATTCGTTACCCTTATTGGTTACGAATGATGTCCATTTTTTACGAGCGGAGGATGCAGAGCTTCAGCAATTGATGGTAGCTATTGGTACCTCGAAAAAGTTATCAGACCCAACGCTGTTGCACTATTCGCGCCAAGAATACTATAAGACTTATGATGAATTGTACGAGTTATTTTGTAGTGCTTATAGAGATGTTGCCGATTGTTATATCAAATTGCAGGAATCGGAGAAACGTACGGTAGAGTACTTGGCCGAGGATGAGTATCGGCAGATGGTGGTAGAGGGGTTAGATAATTCGGTGGTGATAAGTGATAGGGTGGTGGAGTACGATATAGAATCTCCACCCTTGATGCCCGATTTCCCTATCCCAGATCAAACATTTATTGAACCTGTGCCAGCAAAAGATACGGAGCGTAGGCGGTGGGGACGTAGAATACGTGAGGCCTACCGCTATTTGTGCCATTTAGTAGAAGAGGGGGCTAAACAACGCTGGGGCGATCCGATTCCGCCAGAGTATCGTGAGCGTTTGAATTTTGAACTGCGTACAATAATCAAGATGAAATTTCCAGGCTACTTCCTCATAGTTGCGGATTTCATAGAGTATGCACGTTCGCGAGGGTATCCAGTAGGACCGGGACGCGGCTCTGCAGCAGGTTCGGCCGTTTCGTATTGTTTGCGTATAACAGACTTAGATCCTGTAGAGTACAATTTGCTCTTTGAGCGCTTTTTGAATCCCGATCGAATTTCGCTGCCAGATATAGATGTAGATTTGGATGACCGTTATCGAGCGGAAATTGTAACCTATTTGCGAGAGAAGTATGGCAGTGATCACGTAGCAGGCATAGCAACAATAGGACGCTCGAAGATTAAGAATGCGATAAACGATGTGGCGCGTGTCATGGACACAAACCCAGAGATCGTAAAGAAGATGCGTGATGCGTTAGCTTTGGATGAAGAGGACGCTAAACGTAATAAACTGAAATTAAGTACACTCGAGGAGTATTATCAGAAGTGTACTAACCTGAAAAAGATAAAAGATGGTGAGTCAGGCTTACTGAAAGATTTCTATACCCTTGTAGAAAAAGTGGAGGGCAGTGTTCGTAATATAGGGCAACATGCTTGTGGATATGTGATAAGCAAGGTGCCTCTTTTTTCGTATGCGCCCATAGCGCGAGTGGCGAGAGCAACGGAGGGGATGGTAATACAGTATGAGAGCAAGGTTTTAGAGAGTATAGGTCTGGTGAAGATGGATTTACTAGGTCTTCGTACGTTGCAAATAATAGATCGTACAGTTCAGCAAGTAGAGCAAGAACGTGCCGAACAGGTAGATATTAATCATTTGGATCTACGAGATAGTAAGACACTGGAACTTTTTGGTAGAGCAGAAACAAAGGAGGTTTTTCAGTTCGAATCGGATGGGATGCGCAATTATTTACAAGCGCTTAAACCATCGAATTTGGAGGATTTGATAGCGATGAATGCTCTTTATCGTCCTGGTCCTTTGGAACAGATCCCGAAGTATATAAAGCGGAAATTAGGTCAAGAAAAGAGTAGTTACCTGTACGAGGAGATGGAGGCAATCCTTGCTCCTACGTTTGGCGTTACCGTCTATCAGGAACAAGTGATGCGATTATCTACACTTCTAGCAGGTTTTTCGCCAGGAGAGGCAGATATATTGCGAAAAGCGATGGGGAAGAAGGATGAGGCGAAAATGGAGGAAGAGGGGCAGAAGATGATAGAACGTGCTGTGAAGAATCTGTATCGCGATCGCGAAATCATGGAGCAGATATGGGAGGAGTGGAAGAGTTTTGGGAAATATGCCTTTAACCGTTCGCATTCGGCTTGTTATGCTTATGTTGCGTATATATCGGGCTATTTGAAAGCGCATTATCCGTGCGAGTATATGGCTTCTTGTTTGCAATCGGAGACGGATGGGAAAAAGATGCAAACAATAGGCAAGGAGTGTATGCGTATGGGGGTAGCGATATTGCCGCCGTCTATTAATAGTTCTTCCTTGGATTTTAAGGTAACGAAGGGTCAGATTCGTTTTGGCTTGGGACGTATAAAAGGCATTTCTGTTCGATCCATGCAGCAGATAATAGAGGAGCGGGAGGCTAACGGACCTTATGAAGATTTATATAATTTTCTTGAGCGTATCGCAGTCTTGGAAAAGAGTAATGAAGATGTTATAAGACAAAATAAGGTTGCAGGGATAAAGAAGCGGAGTAAGGAGAGCGAGAGTGCTACTATACTCAATTCGGGCACATTCGAGTCGTTAGTTTTTAGTGGTGCGTTGGATGAGTTGGCGCCTCATGGTGAGCGTTATAATTTGACATGTGTGCTCAGTACAGATAGTGAGGGGAACGAGTGTCGACTTATAGAAGAGTTGATGACCTATAAGTCGGAATATTTGAAGATGCTCTCCGAAGGAGGACTTTTTAGAGGAAAGCGTGATGAACTCTACAAGATCAAGATCCCAAATAGGAGTCCCACAGAAGTCCAACATTTGGAGTTGTTGAATAAGGAGCGAAGTTATCTAGAAATGTATCTTAGTGCGCATCCCTTGGATGAGTATAAGTTTGAGATAATGTATTCGGCAGATTATTCGATCGCTGCTTTTGGTGTGAATAAGAAGAATTTGTGTGGGGAGAGTGTATTTTTAGCAGGGATGCTGAGTATTCCAGAACGAAAGAAGAAAGATGTAAAAGTAGTTGAATCCAAGGTGGAGACGCAACAAAGAGGCGAAGTATCAAGACAAGACAGTACGAAATATAGGAATAGGCTAGAGATAAATTTGGAGGATTACACGGAGAGTATACGTTTGTTTGTGGATGATAAGGTAGCAAAAGAGTGTAATGAAGCGATAAAGTCGAATGCGAAGGTATTGGTGAAAGTCCAGGTAGATCGCTTGAAAAGCAAGGAGGATGGTGGTGACGACAAGTATTGGGTGAAAGTCGAAAAGGTAGAGGCACTGAGTTCGGTACGTGCAACAGGGATCAAGAATTTTACTTTGAAGGTAAACTCGGACGAACAGCCCGATACGTTGAGTGATTTAAAGCGTATTTTGACGATGTCGTATGGTACTGTTCCGTTAAAAATCGTCCTTCGAGATGTAATCACGGATAGGAGTTTGCTTTTCAATTCGCCTACAATGAAAGTGGCAGTGAATTCCGATTTGGTGGATCAGCTCCTAGCAATTGAGTATAATACCTTTGAAATAAATGATCGTGCGTACCAACAAAATTTGTTCACGGTTGTTAATAGAGACGAGAGCGAAGTGGATGTAGAAGATCTAGAAGATATCGCGCCAATTGATTAGATTTTCTTATTTTTGTTAGTGTAGTCTTCTTTTGAGTAGTTTTTACAAATAAATAAATAGTTTAGTGATGGCAGTTGAGGTAACGGATGCGAATTATGCAGAATTGGTAACAGCGAGCGATAAACCCGTGATGTTGGATTTCTGGGCGACTTGGTGTGGTCCTTGCCGTATGGTAGGTCCTTTTGTAGAAGAGTTGGCTAAGGAGTTTGAAGGTAAAGCGTTCGTTGGGAAGGTGAATGTAGATGATAACCCGACGTTGGCTGCAAAATTCGGGATACGTAATATTCCGACCATCTTGTTCATCAAGAATGGTGAGATCGTAGATAAGCAAGTAGGTGCGGCTACTAAGAGTGCATTGGCAGAGAAATTACAGAAGCTATTCTAAGAGAAATTCTCAATTTTATGATGGAGAGCTCGCATAGAAGTGCGGGCTCTTTTTTTCTTAGCTAATCGAGAGTGAGATAATGGGAAAAACAAAACATATTGAATATGAATAGTGTAAGCAAGATCAAAGAGTTTTAGCGCAAATATTAGTTAATGTATTGGTAGAGAGAACCTTGCGTAGTAAAGTAACTTTTACTAGTTATAAACTGTGCTAGAGACCTATTTAGAGACTGATTAGCGCTAAAATGTTATTTAATATTGTAGTAGTATTGAAAAGCATGAAAAAGTGAGTTAGTGAGATGGGTACTGGCTGTAAGATGTTGATAGAAGAGTCTGTGATTAAGGAAGAAATGTCCCTTTTAGGCGTGACAGATTTAACTAAAGCAACAATACGAGAACTCGTGCGACTCGCCAATAATTTAGAGAAACGTACGGGGGTTGAGTTTATCCATATGGAGATGGGAGTCCCTGGGTTAGAACCTTCGCGAATAGGGGCAGAAGCTGAGATTGCCGCCTTGAATGCAGGAGTGGCACGCAAGTATCCTCCAGTAGAGGGTATACCACAACTTAAGGAGGAGATGGCTCGCTTTGTAAAGAATTTTATAGGAGTTGATGTTGCTCCTGAGGGGTGTCTTCCGTGCGTAGGTTCGATGCAGGGGGGGATGGCAAGTTTCCTACTGGTAAATAGGTTGAAGCGAGGTCGTGAGCGAGTACTATTTATAGATCCAGGTTTTCCAGTGCAAAAGTCACAGTTGAAGCTGTTGGGAATGGAGTGGGACACCTTTGATGCTTATGCATATCGTGGGAAAAAGCTTGGCGAGAAGATAGAGAGTTATTTAAAAGCTGGACGTACGAGTGCGATATTGTACTCTAATCCGAACAACCCGTCGTGGATTTGTCTGACGGAGGATGAATTGAAGGAATTAGCACGTCTTTCGGAAGCATATGATGTGCCATTGATAGAAGATCTAGCGTATTTTGCGATGGATTTCCGCAAGGATTTATCGCATCCAGGTAAAGCTCCCTACCAAGCTAGTGTAGCGAAATATACGGCAAATTGGATAATGCTTATATCGAGCTCAAAGGCTTTTAGTTATGCGGGTCAGCGTATTGGCTGTATCGTGGTGAGTGATAAATTGTTTAGCCGTGAGTATCCGGATTTGTTGGGTTGTTTTCCGAGTGCACAGCTGGGACGCGCATTGATTTATGGTGCGATGTATGGGCTTTCTTCGGGTGTAGCTGGAAGTGTGCAACATGGCTTTGCTGCGCTGTTGCAGGCGGCTAATGAGGGACGGTATAATTTTGTAGGGGATGTCCGTGAGTATGGTCGTCGTGCAAAGATTATGAAGGATTTGTTCCTAAAGCATGGTTTTGAATTGGTGTATGATGCGGATGGTGAGCTCCCGCTTGCTGATGGCTTTTATTTTACGGTACGTTATCCAGAATTGGATGGGAATGGGCTTTTGCACTATTTATTGTGTTTTGGGATTAGTGCAATCTCGTTAGGCAGTACGGGGAGTGAGCATTCAGAGGGTTTGCGTGCATGTGTATCGCAAATTACGGAGAGCCAGCTATCGGCTTTAGGGGGTCGGTTGGAGCAATTTGATACGATAGTTGGTGGAATATTGAAATTGAAAAGATAGTGCGGCAACGTATTCGAAAGATATAGAGTTGTGTACGAAAACCAAAGGAGGTAAGTAATGGCAAAGTTAATTGGCACGGTGGAGGTCGACACGGAGCATTGCAAGGGTTGTGATCTTTGCGTTGTGGCGTGCCCTAAGAAGGTGCTAGAATTATCGCACGAGGTAAATGCGAAGGGATATCATTTCAGTTTTATGGCTCGTCCCGAGGATTGTATCGGTTGTGAGAGCTGTGCACAGGTTTGCCCCGATAGTGTGATCGAGGTATGGCGTCTAAAAGTATCCTAATCTTCCAATGAACATTAAGGCAGGAAAGGAGTAGCGAGAATGTCGGAATATACGCTTATGAAAGGTAACGAAGTGATAGCAGAGGCAGCTATTCGCTGTGGCTGTGATGCTTACTTCGGTTATCCTATCACCCCACAATCGGAAATTTTGGAGACGCTCGAAATGCGTCGTCCGTGGTTAGAGACGGGGATGGTGGTTTTACAGGCAGAGAGTGAGTTGGCGGCCATCAATATGGTCTATGGTGGCGCATCTTGCGGGAAGCGAGTGATGACATCGTCTTCGAGTCCCGGTATTAGTTTGAAGCAAGAAGGGATTACTTATATTGCAGGTGCAGAGCTTCCATGTTTGATCGTAGATGTAATGCGTGGCGGGCCTGGACTTGGCACAATTCAACCTTCGCAGAGCGATTATTTTCAGGCAGTAAAGGGAGGCGGTCATGGAGACTACCATATGATAGTATTAGCGCCTGCTTCGGTACAAGATATGCACGATTTCGTATTCTTAGGTTTTGAACTCGCCTTTAAGTATCGTACTCCAGTGATGATGCTTTGTGATGGAGTGATAGGTCAGATGATGGAGAAGGTAAAACTGGCCGATTACACACCTCGCATGTCTAATGAGGAGATCGCAGCTAAGTATGGCGATTGGGCGACAACGGGCAAGCCGAAGACGCGAAAACGGAATATTGTAACCTCTTTGGAATTGGATTCGGGTCGTCAGGAGAAATTTAATGAGAAGCTCCAAGCCAAGTATCGCGAGATAGAGAAGAATGAGACGCGTTGGGAAGAATTCCAGACGGATGATGCGGAGTATATTTTGGTAGCCTATGGTTCGTCTAGTCGTATTTGTCAGAAGGCTGTAGAGTTAGCACGTGCAGAGGGGATCAAAGTGGGGCTAATCCGTCCTATTACATTATATCCTTATCCAACAGCAGCGATTCAAAAGCATCTCGGACATGTAAAAGGGATGATGTCTATTGAGATGAGTGCAGGTCAGATGGTAGAGGATGTACGCCTTGCCGTGAATGGTAAGGTGCCAGTGGAGCACTTCGGTCGTATGGGAGGCATGATACCGAGTCCGAACGAAGTAGTAGATGCATTAAAACGTTTTATGAAGCAATAGGGAGGAGAGCGTAGACTATGAATGCAGAAGAAATAAAGAAACAAGGCGAGAAGGTCTACTCACGTTCGAAGTTGTTAACAGACAACGTGATGCACTATTGCCCGGGGTGTACACATGGTGTAGTACACAAGTTAATAGCAGAGGAGATTGAGGTGAGTGGAATACAGGAGGACGTGATAGGTGTGAGTCCTGTGGGGTGTGCAGTGTTGGCTTATAATTACATAGATATAGACTGGCAAGAAGCTGCGCATGGACGCGCTCCAGCTTTAGCCACGGCGATTTCGCGCCTTCGTCCTGATAAGATGGTTTTTGCATATCAGGGTGATGGGGACTTAGCATCTATCGGGACTGCAGAGATTATTCATGCTTGCAACCGTGGTGAGAATATGTTGGTAGTTTTTATTAACAATGCGATATATGGTATGACGGGGGGGCAGATGGCTCCTACTACTCTGCCAGATATGAAAACAGCAACGAGTCCTTTTGGTCGTGACGTGAAGATGGTAGGTGCGCCGTTAGTGATAACAGAGTTGATTGCGCAATTGCCAGGAACGTGCTTTGTAGCTCGCCATTCGGCTCATACGCCAGCAGCTATAGCAAAATTGCGTAAAGCTATTCACAAGGGATTTGAGAACACGAAAGCAAAGAAAGGGACATCTTTCATAGAGGTAGTCTCTACGTGTAACTCTGGGTGGAAGATGACTCCTGTACAAGCTAATGAGTGGATGGTGCAGAACTTGTTCCCCATTTACAAACCAGGTACGTTGAAGGACAATTAATCCGTAAAGAGAGGAAATAAGAGAAATGACAGAAGAGATTATAATAGCAGGTTTCGGAGGTCAGGGAGTGCTCTCTATGGGTAAAATCTTGGCTTATTCTGGAATTATGCAGGGGCAGGAGGTTGCTTGGATGCCGAGTTATGGTCCAGAGATGCGAGGTGGTACAGCCAATGTGACCGTAATTTTGAGTGACTCGCGTATTAGTTCTCCTGTGATACAGGAGTATGATACGGTGATTGTACTCAATCAACAGTCGTTGGATAAGTTTGAATCGCGCGTGAAGGTTGGTGGTACATTGATATATGATCCCAATGGAATAAGCACACCTCCGAGTCGTAAGGATATTACAATTTATTCCATAAAGGCTACAGATGAGGCAACGGCTATGAATAACTCTAAGACTTTCAATATGATTGTTTTGGGTGGATTCTTGAAAGTAAAGCCTCTTGTTGATATGGAGAATGTGATAAAGGGTTTGCAGAAATCGTTACCTGAGCGTCACCACAACCTTATTCCTATGAATGAGCAGGCAATACGTCGTGGTATGGAGATTATTGTGAAAGAAAATTAGAGATAATTCTTTTTAGTTTGCAAGGAGCGTCCTCGAGAGAGGGCGCTTTTTTTTTGCAAAGATTGTTACAGTATCGATTTAGTTTATTGGGTTTAGTGCTGTAAATTAGTATCTTCGTATAGCCTAACGGAGAAAGAAGACAGATGTACGCACCTCGCCGTATGCCTATAGGCACGCAAAGTTTCGAACAATTAAGAGATAACAAGGATCTTTATATAGACAAGACGCTGTATATTGAAAGACTTTTTTCCGCTGGACGTCTCTTTTTTCTCAGTCGTCCTCACCGTTTTGGTAAGAGTTTGTTCCTTTCTACCTTGCGCGCATATTTCGAAGGGAAAAAAGAACTTTTTGCGGGGTTGTACATCGAACAGGTGGAGGAGAAAAGTCTTTCAA
>CBDEMG010000047.1:0-8670 GCA_965240855.1 uncultured Bacteroidia bacterium
CAATTAGAGGGTATAGGGGTATATGGTAACAACTTCTCAACAAGCACACTCAATAGTCTCTATTGTCAGCTTCCTAACCGAACAGGGCAAGAAAAAGGATTTATTTATCCTGTTTATGAAAAAGGTAATGTAGTCGATGAATTACTCGCCAAATCTACTAGCAAGCAAATAGCGAATTCGAAAAACTGGGCGATACAATATTGGCAGAGCGATTCAGATATATATGCTATAACGGGTAGCCATAGATGCGGTAGTGTTTATGTACTCACACTTGAACCTGCTACGATATCGAATTTCTTTAATTACCAAGGCGACGAATGGAAGCCAACTGTAACGAGTAGTGGACGTTGGGAGATAGATGAGAATACGCTCCCAAACTGGCTTAATGTAGACCCCAAACAGGGGTATCCTGGGTTGCCGGTAACTATTACGTTTTTTCCGAATAAGGGCAACGATACTCGTCGCGGAGCCGTAACTTTTATGCTTATAGACGATAACACGACAAAACAAGTGGTAATAGTTCGGCAGAATGCAAAGCCCCCTCTCGTAGTAAATCCTGCAGCAACATATACTTTCGCAGCCGCTGGTGAAAAGAAAGAGAACTACTTTACAGTGGAAAGCTCAGGGGCATGGAAGGTTACTTCTACAGCTGGATGGTTGCATATTGAGCCCAAAGAAGGCGAGGCTGGTAAAAAGAACGTGACCATCAAAGCAGAGGCCAATAGTGGTGATGCGCGTACGGCTGAACTCACTTTTGCACATAAAGATAATAGTGCCATTCGGGAGGTTGTAACGTTAAAGCAGCTGGGGAAAGCTGAAACACCTAATCCGGATGCCGTAGAAGATGCGCAATTTGCTGATGTAACGGTTTCGCCGAATCCATTCCACAATCAGTTACGCATTGTGAATGGTAATCTGGAAGGTGAATATATTCTGTTGAATGCGCAAGGGGTAAAAATAGCCTCAGGTGTATTAGAAGCTTCTGAAACAATCGTAAACACCTCGGAGCTTTCTGCTGGAATTTATCTTTTGCAGTTGAATGCATCGAGTGGTGCTACAAAGACGTATCGGGTGGTGAAGTAAGTCTTTACGCCAGACCGGCGGTGACTTGACAAGCGGTCTTAGCAGACGGCATGCTTTGACAAGCGATTATGACAGATTTTTCATAGAGCAATCAATAGACAGTACGGGATTTCTACCGACGTGGTCTTTACGCCAGACGGGGGGGGGCGACAAGCGGTTATGTGATTTTCAATAGGTAATGAAAACAGATAAGGCATACCCTGCCCAGACAAACGCAGATACGTATCGCGAGTAACTCTTGTCTACTAAGCCATATATGGCATTTGATGCAGTAGATGAGTATAAAAAATAGAGATATAAATTTTCCTCTAAAATGATTAACGATCGCATGTTCCAAAAATAAAATTACGAATAAGCTAACTTTGTATTTGAAAGACGGGAAAATAATGACATTGATCGCATCGATATCTGGAGTCCGAGGGACACTCGGGGGGCGAACTTCTGAGGGATTGAATCCCCTCTCAATTGCACGTTTTGCGTGTGCTTATGCTTTTTGGTTGCGTGGTCGCTGTGGACTTTCGGAGGTAAAGGTGGTAATAGGTCGTGATGCGCGCATCTCGGGCGATATGGTAAATCGTACAGTAGTTGGAGCATTACTTGGGAGTGGAATAGATGTGTATGATGTCGGCTATGCTACGACCCCTACGGTAGAAATGGCGATCTTGAACCTAAAGGCACACGGAGGTATCGTTGTTACAGCAAGTCATAATCCCACAGAGTGGAATGCGTTGAAGTTCTTAAATGAGCGAGGAGAGTTTGTTTCGAATGCAGATGGTCAAGCTATCCTCCAAACGGCCGAGATGGCAGACTATCTTTTCCCGACCGTAGATGAACTCGGGCTCTACCATGAAGTAACTGATGCCCTCTCTAATCATATCGATGCGATACTAAATTTGCCCTATGTAGATCGTCAAGCCATCCGCGAAGCGCATCTTAAGGTAGCAATTGATCCCATTAATTCTGTAGGCGCTCTTGCAGTGCCTTCGTTACTAAGTGCCCTTGGCGTGGAGCAAGTGGTTGCTGTAAATATGGAGATGACGGGCAGGTTTGCTCACAACCCAGAGCCACTTCCTGCTAATTTGCAAGGGCTTAGTGAGTTGGTCGTAAAGGAACAAGCTGTGCTAGGCTTCGGCGTAGATCCAGACGTAGATCGTCTCGCAATTGTTTGTGAGGATGGGAGTATGTTTGGCGAGGAGTATACCTTGGTAGCTGTGGCCGACTATATTTTAACCCTTAAGTCAGGAGCAACAGTGTCAAACCTCTCGAGTACTTCGGCTTTGCGGGATATCACCGTCCTTCGAGGTGGTAGTCATTATACTTCAGCGGTAGGTGAGGTAAATGTGGTTGCGAAAATGCGCGATGTACAAGCTGTAATCGGTGGCGAGGGAAACGGAGGCGTAATCTTGCCCGATCTCCACTATGGACGCGATGCATTAGTCGGGATCGCGCTTTTCTTAACCTTGCTTGTAAAGAGTGGTAAGAGTGCGACGGAGCTCAAGAAGCAGTATCCAGCCTATTATATGTCCAAAAACAAAATTACCCTCTCCTCTGCAGTAGATCCAGAAATGGTATTAGACAAAGTGAAGCAGCTCTTTGCCTCTGAGCGCTTGAATACAGAGGATGGTGTGCGTATAGATCTTCGCGGAGGGTGGATACATTTGCGCCGTTCGAATACGGAGCCGATAATCCGAGTCTATGCTGAGGCAGGAACGCAAGAACAAGCCGACGAGTTGGCACTCGGGATGGTGAACAAGGTAAATGAGATTCTCTAATAGTTAGAGCTTTTTGGACGCGTAGAAATAGAATTATTTTTTGCACCTCGAATGTTCGACTCTTTTAGAAGGTATTGGCATGGCGTTCGCTGGTTCCGTGTAACGCTGTTGTTGCTTCTTATCTTTGTTGTTGCTATAGTGATATACGTAGTCTTTCGTCCTGTAGCATCCGAGGCGTTGTATACTGAAGTGCAACAAGGGGAATTTGAGGTGCGCATAGATGTGCAGGGAGAGTTAGAGGCAAAAAATAGTATAGATATCTTAGGACCTACTGAACACATGCGAAGTAAGAATTTCCGAATCAACGATATCAAGATAGAAGATCTTGTCCCAGAGGGCACTATAGTAGATTCGGGTGATTATGTAGGGCGTTTGGATCGTAGCGTACTCTCTACACAACTCAAGAATTTGGCAGATGAGGTAGAGAAGGCACAGCAGCAGCTGCTTAAAACAACCTTGGATACCACGCTTACCCTTCGTGAGTTGCGAAGCAGTCTGCAAAATATGGAGTATGAGCGAAAGGAGCGTCAGATAATTCTCGAGCAGTCGAAGTTTGAACCTCCAGCGACTGTACGGCAAGCAGAGCTTAATCTTGAGAAGACGGAACGTAGTCTTGCACAGGCTCGTGAGAATTATAAACTTAAGAGTTTGCAAGCACAGTCTACAGTGCGCGAAGCGGAGCTAAATCTTGATAGGATCGAACGTCAAGAGGCAGAGCTAAAGAGCATGTTGGAGAAATTTGTGGTTACGGCTCCCAAACATGGGATGGTCATTTATGCCAAGGAATGGAGCGGCAAGAAGCGCAAAGTAGGCTCTACAATTTCTCCTTGGGAAACAACGATAGCCACCTTGCCAGATCTCTCGGTGATGATCTCGAAGACTTATGTTAACGAAATCGACATAAGTAAAATAAAAGTAGGACAAAAGGTTGAAGTAGGAGTAGATGCCTTCCCCGAACGGAAATATAGCGGAGTGGTAGAAGAGGTTGCTAATGTAGGGGAGCAAATCTCGGGGAGCGATGCCAAGGTTTTTGAAGTGCGTGTACGAGTCCAAGAGCAGGATTCTATCCTGCGTCCTGCAATGACTACGAACAATTCGATCCTTGTCTTTGAACGGACAAGTTCGGTATATTGTCCACTGGAGTGTCTCTACACGAATGACACAATTTCGTATGTATATCTTGCTGCTGGGATTCGTCGTCAAGTTCTCACTGGGGCAAGCAACGACTATGATATCGAAATCCTTGAAGGCCTCCAGCCAGGCGAGAAATTGTATCTGAGTGCCCCCCAACAAGGAGATACCTTCGGATGGCAGCTCCTCAATAGAGCGAATTAAAGTGCGGCTCTTTGGACATTACCTCCACGATTTTGAGATTGCGGTAGAATCGATACGTGGCAACAAGCTCAAATCCTTTCTTACAGCTCTTGGGATCATTTTTGGCGTAGCTGCTGTAATAAGCATGCTTGCTATTGGAAGTGGAGCGCAACGCGAGATCCTAGAGCAAATGAAACAGGTTGGGGTTAATAACATTGTGATAAATGCTGTAGAGGTGGTGCAGGAAAACAATCTGGACGAAGGTAATAGTCGTAATAAGGTACGTAAGTATTCTCCGGGGTTGAGTCTTCGCGATTTGAAAAGCATCAAGGCTATACTACCCAGTCTACGTTATGTTGTTCCTATGGTACAATATCAGGGGATATTGCAAACCTCTCGTCGGCGTTTACAGGGCGAAGTCGTAGGTATAACGAACGACTACTTTGCTCTTTACAATATAGCACCAGCTTTTGGTTGTACGTTTTCCCCCTTACAAGAAGACGAGGGCGCGCAAATTTGCGTGATAGGTAAGGAGGTGCGTAGTCGTCTCTTTGGACAAATTTCGCCTCTAGGGAAGTCGTTAAAATTTGCGGGTTTATGGTTCAAGGTTGTGGGTATACTGGACGACGCGCCGATCTCGGGAACGGATACGGGATTAGGTCCTGTAAATAGTAGTTCGGCAATCTTTGTCCCGATTCAGACACTTGTGCGACGCTATAAATCGCGTGCAACACGGGTAGATTTACAGATGGATGAGGAGGAGCGTAGTACTACACAACAAGCACAGCTTGATCGTTTACTTTTGCAAGTAAGCGAGACTCGTCTTCTTGAACCCACGGCCGAGGTTTTGGATCGGATGTTAGCGAGGTTGCATTCAAACGTAGAGGATTACAAGGTAGTGATCCCAGAACAACTCCTAAAACAGCAGCAACGTACAAGTAGTATCTTCAATTGGGTGTTGGGAGCCATCGCGGGGATTTCGCTTTTAGTGGGGGGAATAGGTATTATGAATATTATGTTTGCCTCTGTTATGGAGCGCATTAAAGAGATTGGTACGCGGCTTGCGATAGGAGCGAAGAGGGCAGATATCGTAGCACAATTCCTCCTAGAGGCAATCTTAATAAGTGTGAGTGGTGGTTTTTTTGGTATAGTACTCGGGATTGGTCTCTCTCTCTTAATTACGCAATTTGCTGGTATAGAGACTATCGTTTCGTGGTATTCTGTATTCGTCTCTTTTGGCGTCTCCGTTACTGTAGGTTTAATTTTTGGGATGGCTCCAGCGCGCAGAGCTGCACAACGCAATCCTATAGAATCGCTACGCTATGAATAGGTTTTGGCGTCTGCTTTCTCTTTTTTATGTATTGCTTTTGGGATTCTTGCCGTTACTTTGGGCACAAAGAGAACGACGAGAACTTTCACTGGAGGAGTGTATAACCTACGCACGGGAGTATTCTGCCAGTGCACTCATTGCTCGCCAATCCTTTCTTTCCTCCTATTGGCGCTATCGTTCGTATCGAGCAGAATTTTTACCTGCACTTCGATTCGAAGGTCTTCTCCCGAGTTTTAATCGGAAGTTGCAGCGTTATCAACTCTCGGATGGCTCGTACAAGTATTTGCGAGAAAATTCGAATACTATTGCAGGCGCTCTTTCATTAAATCAGAGTATAGGTTTTACGGGTACGAAGCTTTTCTTACGCACCAATGCAGAACGGCACGATTTGTTTGGAGAGCGTCGATCGACGGATTATATGACCCTCCCTGTGCAAATAGGGATAGAGCATCGTTTCTTTGGTGTGAATTCTTTGAAGTGGAAGCGTAAGATAGAACCACAGCGTTACGAACAAGCCAAGCGTGTCTATTTACAGACCCTCGAGAGTATAACACAGGAGGCTACAACACTCTTTTTTAATCTCCTTATTGCCAAGCAACAGTTGCAAATCTCCCGTCTCAATAGAGCTAATGCGGATACGTTGTATCGTATAGCAGTCGGTCGTTTCAATATAGGAACTATTGCAGAGAACGACCTTCTCCAAATGGAACTCAACTTACTCAATGAAACAAATTCTGAGAGTGAGAACGAGGTAAACTTGCAACATGCAACCTTTAAGCTCGTCACCTTTCTTGGGCTTAATGATAGCTACGATTGGGAATTATTACCTCCAACCCCATATAATGGAGACACGCTGAGCTTTATGAGAGTCTTAGAGGTTGCACGTCGTAACAATCCTACGCCTCTGCAATTGAAAATTCAAAATATAGAAGCTGAACAAGCTATTGCCGAGGCGAGGAGTCAGCGAGGTTTTCAGCTCGATCTCAATGCATCGTATGGTTTGACTCAGCAAGCTAATGAGTTACTGAAAGCATATAAGTCGCCACTTGACCAACAGGGCGTTGCACTCAAAGTTGTCATCCCTATTCTGGATTGGGGGCAAGGCGCTGGTCGCTTGAAGATAGCGCGTTCCAATCTGAAATTGACGCAAGTCCGTACGCAGAAGACGTTGCATGAATTTGAACAAGAGGTCTTTGTTGAGGTAATGCGTTACAATCGTCAGCCTAGTTTACTCCGTGTGGCTGCGAAGGCTGATACCATCTCGCAGAGCCGGTATGAGATTGCAAAACAACGTTTTTTGATAGGGAAAATTAGTGTCTTGGATTTAGATAAGGCGCAGTCCGATCGCGATGCAGCGAAAACAAGCTATTTGCAGGCTGTGCGGAGTTCTTGGACCACATACTATCAGTTACGTGCTCTCATGTTAGTAGATCCTCTAACGAATGAGCCTTTGAACTTTGATTTTGAACTTCTATTAAAATAGCGATGTTAGGCGAGAGCCTACTTATTGTTAGCGCTACCTTAGGCGAGCTAACTCAGTTTTTGGAGCAGTACCTCTCTGTAAGAGAGAAAGAAAGGTTAAAAGACCTACTCTCGAATCCTAAATTTATGGGTTTCTTGAATCTTCGCCCTAGAGTGGATTGTTGTATTACGGGAGTTGGTGTTGCTTCTGTGTGTATGCAGATGGCGCAATTGCCTTTAAAAGGTTATAGCTTTGTCCTTGGTGTAGGTTTTGTTGGGAGTTATGCAGAAGAGCTTGCAATAGGTCAAGTTGTGCAAATCACGGAAGATAAATTAGCCGACTACGGTTTGTGGAAAGCTGGAAAATTACGTTCGCTAACAGAGATAGATCTGCCGACTGTACTAGGTGGCGATGGCAGTTTTGTACAAGCATCGACCTTTTTTTTAGCAAACTATCCATGCGTGCGAGCACTTACATTTTCGTATCCTACGGGCGATGCTCCTTATAAACGAGAAAGACTAGATAAGTACACAGAGGGGATGGTGGAGAGTATGGAGAGTGCGGCTTTTTCGCTAGTTTGTAGCAATCTACAAGTAAAAGAGTACCTTTCGCTCCGTGTTGTGAGTAACTATGTCCGACGACGAGAGCAGGCACAATGGAACGTACCCCTTGCGCAAGCGCATCTTGCTGAGGCGATTCTAGAAGTTTTATGTACGAGATAGGAATACTGTGATGCAATGGAATGAATTGCAATGGGCATACTCTACCTGCCCCAATGATACATTTATATTCTATGCCCTTGCGAATCAAAAATTAGTTTACGGAGCAATACAGCCCCCCCATCTTTGCGACATAGCGGAGCTCAATACGTTTGCGAGGCGTGGAGACTATGATATAATTAAAATAAGTGCAGCCCTTTATCCAGAGATTGCGACGGAGTTCCAGATTTTGTCAGTAGGAGGAGCTTTTGGTGTAGGAGTTGGTCCCATATTCGTGAAGGTGCGGGGTAAAGAACTCCCAGAATCAGAATCGCAATGGGATGTGCTTGTACCAGGCTATACTACGACGGCCAATTTGCTATTAAGTCTTTTTCATCCTAAGATACAGCGCCGCACTGAAGTGCTTTTTTCGGAAATCGGAGCGAAATTGCTAGCGGATTCTCATTATGCAGCGGGAATACTAATTCATGAGGGACGGTTTACCTATGAGACAGATGGACTCGAACTTGTAGAAGATTTTGGAGAGCGTTGGTATCGCCAATACAAATGCCCTTTGCCATTGGGACTTATTTGTGTACGCCGTTCGCTACCTAGTAGATTAAAAAAACAGATCTGTACTAGTATAGCCGAGAGTATTGCTTATGCTCGGAAACATTATACGGAGGCTGAGCAATATATGCGTCGTTATGCGCAAGAGATGACAAGTGAGGTGATGCGAGCGCATGTAGAGTATTATGTAAATGCATTGTCTGAAGACATGGACACAACGGGTAAAGCTGCACTGGCGGCTTTATATTCGAGTAAGGATGTCGTGCTGGATATTGTCTAATCTCTCAACAAACGATAACCATCATTGTCTACTCCTCTCCCAGTATCTTTGTCACCCAACCTCCGATGTTTCGCTTCACGGGGTCAAAGTTTACACCAATTCCGATAACTCGTTTCCCGCATTTCTGGTAGGGTGTGGCGTAACCTTTCGTCGCTATCTGG
>CBDEMG010000048.1:0-13157 GCA_965240855.1 uncultured Bacteroidia bacterium
CTTAATAATCAATATTTTGTAGATGAATTTTGAGATTTTTTTCATAGCGTCGCAACGCACATTTTATCGTTCTCGCTACCGAGATATGTATTTTGACACAGCCACCTACGGAAAGACACCATCAGCACGGGGTTACCACCGCCATGCTGGAAATACTCGCCCCACAAGGGGGCTTTTAGGACCGCTTGTCGCGAGCGTGCCGTCTGCTAAGAGCGCCGCTAAGACAAATGTAGAGGCTACCTCACACTTTTTGGGACAGTACCCAATCGTCCTATTGGTTCAACAGTCTTCTGTATTATGCCACTTCTCCAGCTTAAACAAAAAAGGGACAGACTTTTTTAGCCTGTCCCTCTACTCTCAAAACCTTATTATCGTTTATTTCTTCACATCCGCTACCTTGATATTCTCAAATTCGCGCATCCCCGTACCAGCAGGTATCAAATGACCGCAGATTACATTCTCTTTCAACCCTTCAAGATTATCAACTTTAGCTCTTATAGCAGCATCATTCAACACTTTAGTAGTCTCTTGGAACGAAGCTGCCGCCATGAAGCTGTTAGTTTGTAGTGCAGCTCGTGTTATACCTTGCAAGATCTGCTCTGCCGTAGCAGGACGAACATTACGATACGTCATTGGTTCCATATCGTTACGCTTCAATGCAGAATTTTCTTCGTGAGCCTGACGTTCAGTTATTATCTGCCCCGCCTTGTAACGCTTCGATTCGCCTGCCCCGGTAACAATACACTTACCCGCTATTGCAGCATTCCCATTCAGGAATTCCCATTTGTCTACAATATCGTGCTCTAGGAATAGCGTATCGCCCGAATCTACTATTTCCACTTTACGCATCATCTGACGAACTATTACCTCAAAGTGCTTATTATTTATCACCACTCCCTGCGATAAGTAAACCTTCTGTACCTCATTTACAATATACTCCTGAACAGCCGTAGGACCTTGTATCTTCAAAATATCACTCGGAGTTATCGCACCACTCGATAGTGGCATTCCAGCCTTCACAAAGTCGCCATCCTGTACCAGAAGCTGTTTTGATAAGTTGATACTATACGTTTTCGTCTCCTGCAATTTCTGGTTAATAATCTTGATCTCTCGTGCCCCACGTTTAATTTTCGGATTCACTTCAACCAACCCATCTATTTCTGCAACAATAGCAGGGTTCGAGGGATTACGTGCTTCAAATAGTTCTGTTACACGCGGCAAACCGCCCGTAATATCTCCAGCCGACTCTCTGACGCGCGGCACTTTTACAATTATATCTCCAGGTTTTACTGTACTGCCGTCTTTTACAACTACGTGAGAATTCACGAACAAATCATGCGTCTTGAGGACATCGCCGTTCTTCCCTATAATCCGTATAACTGGGAACTTTGTCTTATCGCGCGATTCGATCACAATCATTTCCTTGTGGCTCGTTTGCTGATCGGATTCCTCACGGTAGGTAATATCCTTTATCAAGGACTCAAATTCTATCTTACCCCCAACTTCCGTTACCACTGGATTGTTCCATGTATCCCACGAACAAATTAGCGTATTCTTTTCCACCAATTGCCCCTCTTGTACATTAAGTACAGAGCCATACGGTATATTGTAGCTCTCTAAAACCTCGCCCGAAGTCTCTTCTTTTATCTGAACGCTCATGGTACGTCCAGATACCACTACACACTTCTCGCCATCTCGTTCAGCATTATTTATCACCTTCCAATCTTGGAAATTCAATATCCCTCTATGCTGAGTCTTAATAGACGATATAGCAGATGCGCCTGATGAGGTACCTCCAGAGTGGAATGTTCGTAGTGTCAACTGTGTACCTGGTTCTCCAATCGACTGTGCCGCGATAATTCCAACCGCCTCGCCCTTCTGTACCAATTGTGCCGTAGCTAAATTACGCCCATAGCATTTTGCACATACTCCAAATTGCGATTCACACGTCAACACCGAGCGCACCTCTACCTGACGCACCTTATGCTCATTCAAAACATCGCACACCAACTCCGTAAGTTCCGTCCCCGCATCAAAAAGGACATTCCCACTCTTCGGATCTCGTATCGCATCCACACAAACTCGCCCTAACAAACGTTCTGCAAACTCCTTCTGAGCGTCCTCTTCTGTCTGCTCATTCCCTTTTTTATAATCGATCATCAGACCACGCAAAGTGTGACAATCCTCTTCCGAAATTATCACATCCTGCGAGACATCCACGAGACGTCGAGTCAAATAACCAGCATCTGCAGTTTTTAGAGCGGTATCGGCCAAACCTTTGCGAGCGCCGTGCGTCGATATAAAGAACTCCAACACCGAGAGTCCCTCCTTAAAGCATGCTATGATCGGGTTCTCGATCACGTCGTTATCGTTTGCTCCCGATTTTTGCGGTTTAGCCATCAAACCACGCATACCCCCCAACTGACGTATCTGGTCTTTAGAACCTCGAGCACCAGAGTCTAACATCATGTAAACAGAGTTGAAACCTTGATCATCAGCTTTCAGCTCCGACATAAGCGAATTGGTAACCTGCACCACAACGTTTTTCCAAGCATCTACGACTTGGTTATATCGCTCTTGGGTCGTTACCATTCCAAAACTCCAGTTTTGGTTTATTTCTTCAACGCGCTTATTACCAGCCTCTACCAACTCTTTCTTATTCGATGGGATTATTACATCGTCCAAATTGAACGACAAGCCACCAATAAAGGCCATACGATATCCTAATTCCTTTATATCGTCTAGGAACTGCGCCGTACGTGCAATCCCTGTATGTTTTAATACATCACCAATAAGACCTCGTAACGAACCTTTTGTTAACAAAATGTTGATATACCCAAGCTCTTTTGGCACATGTAAATTAAAGAGAATTCGACCGACAGTTGTGTCGATCAGCTTCCCCTCGTACATCAATTTTACATTAGCATGTAGATCTACAGCCTTTTCATTGTATGCAATTATCGCTTCCTCAAAATCATAGAAGATACGTCCCTGTCCCTTTACGCCATCGCGAGGTTTGGTCATATAGTACAGCCCTAATACCATATCTTGCGACGGTACTGTAATCGGACGACCATTCGCTGGATTCAAAATATTGTGCGAGCCCAGCATCAACAACTGAGCCTCCACAACCGCAGCATTGCTTAGCGGCAAATGTACAGCCATCTGGTCGCCATCAAAGTCTGCATTGAATGCCGTACAAGCCAAAGGGTGCAACTGGATAGCCTTCCCCTCTATCAATTTAGGTTGAAATGCCTGTATCCCGAGTCTATGCAAAGTGGGGGCTCGGTTCAATAATACGGGATGTCCTTTCAATTCATTCTCTAGAATATCCCAAATCACTGGATCGCGACGATCTACTATCTTCCTAGCTGATTTCACAGTCTTTACTACGCCACGATCCATCAACTTCCGAATGATAAACGGCTTATATAACTCAGCAGCCATATCTTTAGGTAAACCGCACTCGTGCATCTTTAACTCTGGACCAACTACAATAACCGAACGAGCAGAGTAATCTACACGCTTACCTAACAGATTCTGGCGAAATCTACCACGCTTACCTTTTAAGCTATCACTCAGAGATTTTAAAGCTCTATTCCCATCCGTCTTCACTATATTCGAACGACGAGTGTTGTCAAACAACGAATCTACAGCCTCCTGTAGCATGCGTTTCTCATTACGCAAAATCACATCTGGAGCCTTTATCTCAAGCAATTTCTTCAAACGATTGTTTCTGATAATTACTCGACGATACAAGTCATTCAGATCCGAGGTTGCAAAACGCCCACCATCCAAAGGTACTAACGGTCGTAATTCGGGGGGAATCACGGGAATTATCCGCAATATCATCCACTCCGGCTTATTTACACCCTTAGATTCACGAAAAGCCTCTACCACCTGCAGGCGTTTCAGTGCTTCATTCTTACGTTGTTGCGAGGTTTCTCGCTCTACTTTATCTCGGAGTTGACTACTTAACTCATCCAAATCTAGTAGCGATAACAGCTGTTCTATCGCGCCTGCGCCCATCGCTGCTACAAACTTATTTGGATCGTTATCATCGAGTTCCGAATTCTTCGGTAAACCTTTTAATACCTCCAAGTATTCTTCCTCGGCGAGAAGATCCATCTGTTTCAAACCAGAGTTACCTGGATTTATCACCACATATCGCTCGTAGTATATTATCGAATCCAACTTCTTCGTTGTCAAACCCAACAAATGACCTATTTTGTTCGGCAACGATCGAAAATACCAAATATGAGCTACTGGCACTACCAATTCGATATGTCCCGTACGCTCACGACGTACCTTCTTCTCTGTGACCTCGACTCCACACCTATCACAAACGATCCCCTTATAACGTACTCGCTTATATTTCCCACAATGACACTCATAGTCTTTCACTGGACCAAAGATCTTCTCACAAAAAAGACCATCTCGCTCAGGCTTATAAGTTCGATAATTGATCGTTTCTGGACGTACAACTTCACCACTCGAATGCTCCAAAATCTCGTTAGGAGCCGCTAAACTTATTGTTAGACTCGTAAATGGAGCCGACTCTTTATTCTCTCTCCGGTATGCCATCTATTCCCCTATTATCTTAGCGAACACCTTAATTCAACTTTATACTTAACCCCAAACCTCGAAGCTCGTGTAACAGCACGTTCAACGATTCGGGAATTCCTGGACGCGGCATCAAATCTCCCTTCACAATTGCCTCGTATGTGCGTGCTCGTCCATCCACATCATCCGACTTCACTGTCAAAATTTCCTGCAGGATATGCGCTGCTCCAAAGGCCTCCAATGCCCATACCTCCATTTCGCCAAAACGCTGACCTCCAAACTGGGCTTTACCACCTAAAGGTTGTTGCGTTATCAACGAATAAGGACCTATAGAACGGGCATGCATCTTGTCATCTACCATATGCCCCAGTTTAAGCATATAGATTACTCCTACTGTTGCATACTGATCAAACAACTCTCCTGTACCGCCATCGCGCAACTGTATCTTCCCAAAGCGCGGTAGACCAGCTTTGTCTGTATAAGTAGATATATCATCTAACGTCGCGCCATCAAACACTGGAGTAGCAAACTTCAAATCCAACTTACGACCAGCCCAACCCAAAATCGTCTCATAAATCTGACCCAAATTCATTCGAGAAGGCACGCCAAGAGGGTTCAATACAATATCCATAGGAGTCCCATCTGGCAAGAATGGCATATCCGCATCATGGACTATCTTAGCTACAATACCCTTATTCCCGTGACGACCAGCCATCTTATCGCCTACGCGTATCTTTCGCTTCTTTGCTATATACACCTTGGCCATCTGAAGTATACCCGCAGGCATTTCATCTCCGATCTGAATCTTTGCCACCTTACGCTGACGCTCTGCATCGCATTCACGGTATTTACGCACAAAATTCAAAATCAAACGCCCTACCAACTGACTAACCTCCTCATCCGCAACCCATTTGAAAGGCTCTACCTCCAAATAGTCTAAATTCTGGAGATTTTTCTCTGTAAACTTCTGCCCCTTAGCGATCTTCACTTCTCCTGTATAATACGAAACTCCCTGAGATACCCGACCACTCAACTTCGTCGTCAATTTTTCTAACAACTGATCTCGATATTTGGTTATCTCCCTATTAAACTCGCTTTCAACTCTCTCTAGGTCAAGTTTGCCATAGCCTTTGCCACCACGACCCTCTTTATTTACTCCCGAGAATAAATGTTTACGTATTACAACACCATACAACGAAGGTGGCGCCTTCAACGAAGCATCCTTCACATCACCCGCCTTATCTCCAAATATCGCACGCAATAGCTTCTCCTCCGCAGAGGGGTCTGACTCACCTTTAGGCGTTATCTTTCCTATCAAAATATCGCCCGGAGATACTCGCGCACCAATTCGGATCATCCCATGCTCATCTAACTCCTTCGTCGCCTCTTCACTCACGTTCGGTATATCCGAAGTTAACTCCTCTTGTCCCCGTTTCGTATCTCTTACCTCCAATATGTATTCATCTACATGAATCGAGGTAAAATAATCTTCCCGCACCAGACGCTCATTGATTACTATCGCATCTTCAAAGTTATACCCTTTCCAAGGCATAAACGCCACCAACAAATTCCGTCCTAGAGCTAACTCTCCTCGATCGGTTGCATAACCATCAGAGAGTAACTCGCCCTTTTTCACACGTTGTCCCTTCGTAACGATTGGACGAAGAGTCATACTTGTATTCTGATTCGTTTTCAAAAATTTCGGCAAAGTATACGTACGCTCTGCTCCATCAAAGCTCACAAAAGCCTCTTCTTCACTTTGCTCATAACGAATCACTATTTTATCCGCATCTACATAGACAACCTCCCCATCCCCCTCTGCTACTACTTGTACTCTGCTGTCTTGTACCACTGGTCCTTCCAAGCCAGTTCCTACTATTGGAGCCTCTGGTACTAAAAGCGGCACCGCCTGACGCATCATATTCGAGCCCATCAGCGCACGGTTAGCATCATCATTCTCCAAAAACGGTATCAACGATGCAGCTATCGAAGCAATCTGATTAGGAGCAACATCCATTAAAGCAATCTTCTCGCGCTCTTCTAATGGGAAATCTCCCTCACGCCGAGAACGCACTTGTGGATTAACAAAATGCCCATCCTCTGACAAGGGAGCGTTCGCTTGCGCTATTGTCAACTTCTCCTCATCCTCTGCCGAATAATACGAATACCCACTTTCACTTAAATCTACACACCCATTTGTTACCTTACGATACGGCGTCTCTATAAAACCCATCGAATTTATACGAGCAAATACGCATAACGAGGATATCAAACCAATATTAGGTCCCTCGGGAGTCTCAATAGGACACAACCGACCATAATGCGTATAGTGAACATCTCGTACCTCAAAACCTGCTCGTTCGCGCGACAAACCACCTGGTCCCAATGCTGACAATCGACGTTTATGTGTCATCTCTGCCAACGGATTCGTTTGATCCATAAACTGAGATAACTGATTCGTTCCAAAAAACGAATTTATCACCGATGTCAATGTTTTCGAGTTTATCAAATCTGTCGGACCAAATACCTCATTATCTCGTACATTCATACGCTCACGTATCGTTCGCGCCATACGCTGCAAACCTACATTAAAATAGCTTGCCAGTTGCTCTCCCACCGTACGAACTCGACGATTACTCAAGTGATCTATATCATCAACATTCGCTTTTACATTCTTTAATTCTATTAAATACTTAATTATCTGTACTATATCCTCATTTGTCAACACATGCTCATTCTCATCAATCTTCAGATTGAGCTTCCTATTTATCTTGAATCGTCCCACACTCCCCAGATCATATCGCTTACTTGAGAAAAACAAATTCTCAATCGCCTCATGTGCAACTTGATCATCTGGCGGTTCTGAATTGCGCATCAAACGATACACAAATTTCGCTGCCTCATTCGTATTATTAGTTGTATCTTTCTCTAGAGTATCATAAATTATTTTGAACTCCGCAGCCTTCGAATCCTCTAGCTGGAGTGTCATACTCGGTATCTGATTCTCTAATATTATCTTTATATTGTCATCATCAAGAACTACACCACGATCCAAAAGCGTTTCAAAACGCTCTATCATCAACAACTCCCCAGTGTCCTCATCAACAAAGTCCTCACGACGAACTTGCGACAAGCGCCCCGCTATCACACGCCCCTTATACTTCGCAATCGTCTTCTCCGAGACCTTTACTTCCTCAGCCAATCCATATATATCTAATATATCATTATCCGAACTAAAACCTATCGCCCGCAACAACGTTGTAACGGGAAGCTTCTTACGACGATCTATATAAGCATACATTATATTGTTTATATCCGTCGCAAACTCAATCCAAGATCCCTTAAAAGGTATTATACGAGCTGAATACAACTTTGTACCATTATTGTGTACACTCTGAGCAAAAAACACCCCCGGCGAACGATGCAACTGAGATACTACTACTCGCTCTGCGCCATTTATCACAAATGTGCCACGAGAGGTCATATCGGGTATCGATCCTAAAAAGACATCCTGCGTCAAAGCCTTAAAATCTACATGCGACTCATCATTACAACTCAAGCGTAACTTCGCCTTCAACGAGACGCCATAGGTCGTTCCACGCTCTATACACTCCTCTATCGAATAGCGAGACGGCTCTATGTAATAGTCCAAAAACTCTAACGTATAACTATTACGGCTATCCTTTATAGGAAACGTCTCCGAAAATACTTTATACAATCCCTCGTTCTTTCGCTCCTCTGGGGTCGTCCATAAACGAAAAAAGGAACGGAAACTCTCAACTTGTACCTCTAAAAAATCAGGGTAATCAAACTGCGCTCGCGCACGAGCAAAACTAACTCTCTGTTTTTGTACTGATGATGTCATAGGTTATGGTTCGTTTACTTCTATTAGACTCCAGCCAAACTCTCGCACCTCTTGCCAAGTACATACACTACAAAATCCTCATAGTACTCAAACAAGATTCTATCAGACGCCACCTGCTACCAGACTCTAACAAGTTTATATTCTATCTTCCTCTGCTTAAAGCCCTCAAACCATACAAGGTTTGCAATCGTCTAATAAACGACTGCAAACCCTATACTTCTCTCTAGTTTAGCCTTAGAAAGGCTCTCTACCATCCACAAGAAACCAAAACCTACTATTTCAACTCTACTTCTGCACCTGCTTCTTCCAATTTTGCTTTCAAAGATTCTGCATCTTCCTTAGAAGTTCCTTCTTTTATAGCCTTGGGCGCCGCATCTACTAAATCCTTCGCCTCTTTCAAACCTAAACCAGTCAAATCTTTTACCAACTTAACAATATTCAACTTGTTCGCTCCTGGCGCTTTCAAAATAACATCGAAAGACGTTTTTTCCTCTACTGCAGCTCCTCCAGCTGCTGGAGCTGCTACAGCCACTGCTGCTGCTGCTGGTTCTATACCATACTCTTCCTTTAATATCTTACCCAACTCAACAGCATCCTTGACTGTCAAATTTACCAACTCTTCCGCTAATTTATTCAAATCGGCCATCTCCACTCGATTATTTTACTCTTTTCTACTTCAAAAAAAACTTAATTCTAACGAGACTCTAACGTCTTCACAACGCCACCTATCAAACGACTCCCAAATTGCAACGCAGATAATACATTCTGTGCTGGACTCTGAAGCAACGTTACAATATCTGCAATCAACTCTTCACGACTCTTCAAGGTTGCCAATACTGACAACTGATCATCGCCCATATATAAAGATTCTTCTACATAAGCAGCCTTCAACTCTAATGGACGCTCTTCACTACGGAAATCCTTGATCACTCGCGCAGGTACATTGCCTACCGTAGAGAAAAAGACTGACGTAGTCCCCTTCAATACTGAACTAAAATCCGACACATAACTATTCTCACACTCCTCAAGCGCTATACGGAACAACGTGTTCTTTACCAACACTAACTCCACTCCTTTTTCAAAGCACTGACGACGCAAATTAGATGTATCCTCCGCATTCAATCCTACCATCTCCACTACGTAGAAATGCGGATAACGCTGCAAACGCTCCTTCAAACCATCTACGATTACACGCTTCTCTTCCCTTGTCATTACCTCAAGCCTCCTACTTTAGAGAGTTGTCTCACGCAAACCTTGAAGATCTACATTCACTCCCGGACTCATCGTACTAGATAAATATATGCTACGCACATATGCTCCCTTCAACGAATTCGGCTTCAAACGATTAACTGTCGCTATAAACTCTTGTGCATTCTCAACAAGTTGTTCTGCACTAAAAGATACTCGACCAAGCGAAACATGCATCACTCCAAATTTATCTACGCGAAAATCTATCTTACCCTTCTTTACTTCTGCCACAGCCTTACCGATCTCCGCTGTCACTGTTCCACTCTTCGGATTGGGCATTAAACCGCGCGGTCCCAAAACTCGTGCAATTTGACCAACTTTCCCCATCAATTGAGGCATCGCGATTACTACATCAAACTCCAACCAGCCAGACTTAATCTTATCGATATACTCATCTAAACCCGCATAGTCTGCACCTGCCCCAAGAGCCTCTTGTTCATGCTCTGGACTACACAAAGCCAATACACGAACAACCTTCCCCGTCCCATGAGGTAACGACACTACACCACGCACTGCCTCATTCGCCTTACGTGGATCTACCCCTAAACGCATGTCAATATCCACCGAAGCATCAAACTTCGTATAAGACATCTTCTTTACCAACTCCACAGCCTCTACCAAACTATATGCCCGTTTCGGATCCAGCAGCGACAACGCTTCCTTACGCTTCTTTGAAACTCGCATCGCCTAAGCTCCTTTCTCTGTTGTCGAAGGGAACTCTCCCTTCACCAATATCCCCATACTACGAGCGGTTCCTGCTACCAATCGCATAGCCGACTCTATAGTAAAACAATTTAGATCGGGCATTTTATCCTCCGCTATCTCACGTACCTGTTCCCAACTCAGTGTCCCAACTCGAGTCCTATTAGGTGCAGCAGAACCCGATTTTAATTTCAACATATCCTTCAAAGATGCTGCAACTGGTGGTTTCTTTACTATAAAATCAAACGACTTATCTGTATAAACCGTTATCACCACTGGCAATATCTTACCAGACATGTCCTGCGTACGGGCATTAAACTGCTTGCAGAACTCTTGTATATTAACACCACGAGAACCAAGAGCCGGACCAATTGGAGGCGCAGGTTTCGCTGCTCCTCCAGGTACTTGTAGCTTCAAATACCCCGCTACTTCTTTCGCCATAACTCTCTATTTTTTCTCTATTTACTCTTTATCCACCTGACTATAACTCAACTCCAATGGTATCTGACGCTCAAAAATCTTCACCTCTACCTGCAAACGATGACGATTCTCATCCACAGACATCACCATCCCTGTACATGTATTAAACGGACCATCTATCACCTTCACTGTATCTCCAACATGATACGGCACACTCCCAACATCCTCACCCGCTATCTCATCTACATTATGCAACATCCGCCTTACCTCACTCTCCGCCAAAGGTGCAGGAATCTCCTTAACCCCCTCCTTCTTCATCAAAAAACCTAAAACCTCTGGCGTACTTCGCAACAAATGCTCCACCTCCGGATTTAAAAGCGCTTCTACAAATACGTAACCTGAATACAACACTTTCTCCTTACGTACCCGTTTGCCATTACGCTGCTGAACTACATACTCAACTGGAACTAAAACTCGAGGCAATAAATCCTCCTTATGAAGTCGAGCTACTTCATTCTCTACATATTGACACACCCGCTTCTCGCGACCACTTATCACGCGAAGCACATACCAATTCATAACCAAGGGCCTCTCTGCCGCAACAACCTCCTCAGGCTTTGCTGATTTCATAAACTCCTGCTTATAATTTAATATAACATGCGATATATCCAATCCATCACATGCTCAAATGAAAAGTCCATCAGAAATATCACCACTGCAATCAATAGGGAAGCTATCATTACTATCATTGCACTCGATTGAAGCTCCTTCCATGTAGGCCAGCTCACCTTATGGATCATCTCCGAATATACCTCTCGGAAGTATGTCAACAATTTCATCTCTACTATCGATATAGCACGGGAGGAGCGACTCGAACGCCCGACACCTAGTTTTGGAGACTAGTGCTCTACCAACTGAGCTACACCCGTTCAAAAAAGTCGTAGAGAAGATCTCCTACGTCTCCTCTACGCACTCTTTTACTTCTTGCTTTCTGCTTATTCTACAATTTCTATCACCTGACCTGCTCCTACCGTACGACCTCCTTCACGTATTGCAAAACGCAAACCTTTATTCAAAGCCACTGGATATATCAACTCTACAGAAATCGTCACATTATCCCCAGGCATTACCATAGAAGTCCCTTCTGGCAATGTTATTTCACCCGTTACATCCAATGTACGCAAATAGAACTGAGGACGATAATGATTACTGAATGGCGTATGACGCCCCCCTTCTTCTTTCTTCAAGACATACACTTCTGCCTTAAATTTCGTATGAGGCGTTATAGTTCCGGGTTTTGCTAATACCTGACCTCGCTTTATCTCATTCTTATCAATTCCACGAAGCAGTAAACCCACATTATCACCAGCCTCACCCTGATCCAAGATCTTACGGAACATCTCAACTCCAGTACATACTGTCTTTTTCTTCTCTGCTCCAAGACCTACTATTTCCAACTCATCATTCACATGAACAACCCCAGTCTCAATCCTACCTGTCGCTACCGTCCCTCGACCTGTAATCGAAAATACATCCTCTACTGGCATCAAGAATGGCTTCTCATTCTCACGAGGCGGAATCGGAATATATGCATCTACTGCATCCATCAATTCCATCACCTTCTCTACCCACTGCGCCTCTCCATTCAACGCCCCTAACGCAGAACCACGAATTACTGGAGCATTATCTCCATCAAAGTTGTAAAAATTCAACTTCTCACGTATTTCCATCTCAACCAAGTCCAACATTTCTGGATCTGTCACTTGGTCGCACTTATTCATAAACACTACTATACGCGGCACATTCACCTGACGTGCTAACAAGATATGCTCATTCGTCTGAGGCATAGGACCATCCGTCGCTGCTACCACAATTATAGCTCCATCCATCTGTGCAGCACCCGTCACCATGTTTTTTACATAGTCTGCGTGCCCTGGACAATCTACATGCGCATAGTGACGATTCGCCGTTTGATACTCTACGTGCGACGTGTTAATCGTTATACCACGTTCCTTCTCCTCAGGAGCATTATCAATCGAATCGAAAGAACGTACCTCTGACAACCCTTTATCAGACAACACTTTCGTTATAGCTGCCGTCAAAGTAGTCTTACCATGATCCACGTGCCCTATCGTACCTATATTTACGTGAGGCTTGGACCTATCAAATTTCTCTTTTGCCATTTACCTTGCCTGTTTACTGATATTTTTACTCACCTACGCCTCTACACCAAACCCCAACACCGAGCCGATGATGAGAATTGAACTCATGACCTCTTCCTTACCAAGGAAGCGCTCTGCCCCTGAGCTACATCGGCAAACACGAGCGGTAGACGAGACTCGAACCCGCGACCCTCAGC
>CBDEMG010000049.1:0-2184 GCA_965240855.1 uncultured Bacteroidia bacterium
TAGACAAGATTCTAACCCTGAAGAATGTGAAGATCAAACCGGGACAGGATAAGTGGGCAATTAAAAATGAGGGAATTGACGATCTGAAGATTGTTGTTGAGGGTGAGAATACGTTGGAAAGTGAAAACTCCTCGGCATTGGAATTGCTCCAGAATACGACACTCCAAGGGACAGGGACGCTAACGCTCAAGGCCGATGGAGTCTCTGCTATCTATCTTGATCATGCAGGCGCTCTTACGATATCTGATATCACCCTCAAGACGCATGGACATTATGGTATCGTTGGTAATGCACAGAATAAAGTGACAATAAAGTTTGCAACAGTAGAACTCAATGCGACCTCGGAAGCAACAAAGAATCTGGCTGAGATAAGCATGCAAAGCTGCGTAATTGCGAAACCCGAAGGTGGCACTTTTGACGCAGGGAAAAAAGCTATTATAGCGCCATCTGGCGATATCGCTAAATATGTTTTGATAGAGAAGAGAATCGTTGCAGTAACCGATGTTAAGATTAAGCCTGCGCAACTATCTCTTCATAAGGGCGCGAAGAAGCTGTTGGTAGCCGAAATCTCCCCTAGCGAAGCAACCAATAAGAACGTTACATGGAGTTCGAATAAGACGGAGATTGTAACCGTCGACGCGAACGGCTTGGTTACGGCTATTGCAGAAGGCGAAGCTATTATTACTGTAGTTACTGAAGATGGTAATCGAACAGCTAAGTGTAATGTCGTAGTAAGCAAACCCACTCCCAAGCCTAATCCGAATGGTATTATCGAGGATTCTGTTTTTGCGAATGTGCTCATAGTGCCCAATCCATTCAACGCGGCAATTCGTATCCTCAACCCCGAGGGAGTCGCATTGCAATACGAACTTATCTGTAGTAGAGGAAGTGTAGTTCGCTCTGGGATTGTGTACGTGGCCGAGGCATTAATCGATACCTCAGATCTTCCTGCAGGTTTCTATATAATGCGCCTTAGGACAGAGCAGGGGACGCAACACATGGTTAAGCTCATTAAATAACTTTTTTCTTGTTAGGAAGCCGTCTCGCAAGGGACGGCTTTTTTTAGTGTTAGTACTCAATTATGATGCGATTGTTCGTAAAGCTTTTTGTGCAGAGCTATAACTCTTTGGTAAGGGAATAGAGTACGGCGTGTCAAAATGTGAATTATGAGGGGTATAGAACAAGTATAGCATAATCTTTTCCGGACTGGGCATGCTCTGTCCCTACATAACACCCCACAGCCCAAAGTTTCCACATTGGGCTGTAAGAGACTCACCGCCGCCACAAGGGCGAGGTTCAGTGCGGCGGGTGGGCAACCCGCCGTTAAGATAAACGTGGAGGTTTCACCCCCACGGACGCAAGAACAGTTGTAGCCCCAGCGCGCTCTGCGTGCTGGTTAATTCTAGCGGAGGGTTTCGTACCCTCCGTATCGTTGCATAAGCAACGATTATATGCACGGGGTTTCTAACGCCGGACGGGCGACCTCTCGACAAGCGGTTAGTGGGGGCGTACGAGGCAAGTGTGCAGGAAAGTTGAGAATAGACTTACAAATTCGTAACTTCGCAAAGAAGCAAAGAAAGGCAAGATGGCAACCCGACGCATAATGCCCGTGGGCGAGCAGAGTTTTGAAAATCTTAGAAATGATAACGCTATATACGTTGATAAGACAGAGTATATCTATAGGATTATTACGAGCGGTAGAGTGTTTTTCTTGAGTCGTCCGCGGCGTTTTGGTAAGAGTCTATTACTATCGACCCTCGAAGCGTATTTTCTAGGGAAAAAAGAACTATTTAAGGGGTTATATATTGAACAGGCGGAACTAGACCTCGCTGCGGAAGAGGGGCGCGAAGCGTGGATAGAATACCCTGTTTTACATCTAGATTTAAGTAATAACAACAATCGGATTCCCGAAGCACTAGAAATCAATTTGAACGACCAACTAGCGGGGTGGGAGAAGATCTATGGTACTGAACCGAGCGAGAAGGATCTCCCAACGCGTTTTAGAGGTATCATCCGTCGTGCATACCAAAAAACAGGACATCAAGTGGTGTTTTTAGTAGATGAATACGATAAGCCTCTTCTAGATACGCTCACAACCCCAGAACTTCATAACGACATTAAGAATAAACTCTATGGTTTTTATTCTGTAATCAAGGGTAGCAGTCAATACCTTCGCTTCGTATT
>CBDEMG010000050.1:0-31562 GCA_965240855.1 uncultured Bacteroidia bacterium
GTTTCACAAAATTACTCTTTTTTCCCTTCCTCACTTCCCGGACAACAAGGTGACATTTCCCTTCATATCAAAAAGACTTCCATCAAAGTACATGCCAACCGCACGCCAAGTATAAACGCCATCCGGACACAACACCGAGTTGAAATAACCATCCCAACCGCGATACAAGTCCGTAGATTCAAACAACTGCTCACCATTCCTACTAAACACCATCAACTTATACTCTTTCACGCCCAGCGCATTGTACGGATGAAATATCTGATTCCGCTCACCCTCATTCTGGTAATAACCTCCCGTCGAACCACTCGAGAGGGGAGAAAACGCATTCGGGAACTCTAAGTTGCCTGCACCCGATACATAGACAAAATCCTTCTTGGTCAACGAGGCCTCACAACCATGCTCACTGCGAGAGAATAACGTCACATCGTAATACCCTGGATCTAAGTAAGAGTGCTCCGGACTCTCTTCGGTCGAGCCCGAGCCATCGCCAAAACTCCACTCGTAGGTCGCGCCCAACTTACTCAAGTTCAAGAACTTAGCCGTTGCATTCGGTAGTTGCAGCTTCTCTGGGGCATACTTAAAGTCGACCTCTGGTCTACGATAAACCTCTATCAAACGATGCGTACGATGCTCGCCACCATCCCCCTTAGTCTCCAACACCACACTGTATTTCCCAGGCTCGGAAAATATGTGCTCCGGTCTACGTTTCGTACTCGTACTCCCATCCCCAAAGTTCCAAGAATAGCTACTAGCATACTTCGTCTCTTTGTCATCAAACAACACCTTCAACGGAGGACAACCTGCACTCACATCTGTGGTAAAGTGCGCAACCGGGAGTGGAGCGCGTATCGTTATGTAGTTCGTCACTTCATCCCGACACGGTCCATTATCTACCGTCAATGTTATCGGGATCTGAAAACCCTGCGCCCTATCGCCCCAATGCTTGTAGAGGTGCGAACCCGGATTTTGCTCCTGAGAAACACCACCATCTCCAAAAGTCCAGCGGTACAACCAATTCGACGGAGCGGGGGTTGTCTGATTCACCAACGTTACAGCAACATCAGGGTCGCTAAAGGTCGAACTCACGGGCGTTACCGCAAAGGCGGCATGGGGTTTAGAATGTACCGTTATCGTATGAGAGATCTCTCCCTCACAACCCGTCTGTGCTTTTGCCTTCAGCTTCACGGTAAAGGTCTGATCCACTGCTCCCGTATTCACAAACACATGCGTCGGAGTCTCGCGTGTGGCGCCAGAATTATCGCCGAAATCCCACGTATAGTAGTTCGCATTGCGCGAACCATTAGTCAGCCGAACCTCCAAAGGACTACAACCGCCTCCATCGGGATCGAAGCCAAAGGCCGCATGCACTTGAGGATAGATCGTAATCGGCTGCTCCGTGGCATCACTACAACCTTGCGCTGTCGTTACCTGAAGCTTCGCGCGATAGCTAACTTCCGTATCCTCCGGATTCTGATAGGTGTGCTTTATACCCGCAACCTCTTGATTCTCTACCTCCGTACCGTCGCCCAAATTGTAGCTATAGGTCAAATTATTACCCTCGGACTTCGATACATCTATATGTACTGGGTATGGAGGACAATGAAGCGACTCGCCACGGAATGTAAAGTTCGCCAAAGGCTTAGGCCATACCACAATCTTATAACTCTTCTCGCCCTTACACCCATGCTCCGATTGCGCCACCAACTTCACTTCGAACTCCTTGTCTGATACATGCGAGGGGTTCTCCAAAATCCGCGTCAACTCCGCGGTATTGCCTACTGGCTGACCATCAATCAACCATTCATAACGCGACTCGCCATAAGACTTCGACTGACTCTTCAAATTTACCGTTAACGGATGACAACCATGCGCTGTGTACATAAAGTCTGCAAACACGGCGGGGAATATCCTATGCGTCTGACGACTAGTGAGCTTACATTCTGGGTGTTGCGTCAAACTTACATCGAGAGAGACCTCCTTAGTCATGATCGAGCTCGCATCCTTACTCGGATTCTCATACTCCTGTGTCGGGGGATGAGCGCCTGTATAATCCGTCCCCAAATGCCATACATAGTCGTAAGCGCCCGAGGTCGAGGACTCCATCAACTGATAATCTACCCGCAACGGTGAACAACCCTCCAAAGGCTTCGCTACAAAGCTCGCATCAAGATGCGGATACACCGTCAGCTGCTCCGTCTTCGTCGCACTACATCCATAACGATTCATCACCGTTAACTTCAAATCTACCTGACGATCGTGTTCCTTGTCTGTATTCCCATACTCATGATCGGCAGGTGTTTGCACATCCGTAGAACCATAATCCACCAGATCCCAAGTATACCGCAAACCCGTGCCTCCACGACTCTGGTTCGTGAAGCCTACCTTGACAGGATCGCAACCCGCATTCTTGGTAAGCTTAAAATCCGCTATCAAACGTGGCGGTATCGTGATCTTTACACTATGTTCGTCGTAGCAACTACCGGCACTCACCTTCAATTTCAACGTCACCTCACGATCCTCATCCAACAAATTATCCAAAGTCAACGGCAACAAGTTGTATTGCGAGGGGAGTTGCTGCGCATCCCCATCCAACTTCCAAGTATACGTACCGCCTTGCGACGAATTGTTCGTCACATTCACTTGAAAAGGCGTACACTGATCGGCCCAACTCACCGTGAACGAGGCCTTAGGACGAGGTACAACCTTCACCGTCTCCGTCGCCGTTTGTACACAACCATACTCATTCTCCGTGCGGAAAGTCAACGTATAATCCTGCGCGACTGTCCCGAGATTCGGATAGACATGCTCGCCATCTGTTCCCTTGACGCCCGTACCATCCCCAAAATCCCAGCGAGACGAAAAGGTATTACCGCCACTGACCCGAGCCGAATATTTCACGGCATCTGTACCTGAGCACAACTCCTTCGGACTCACACTGATCTGCGCAGATAGTGCGGGAGGAACCTCTAATTTCACTGTCGCCGCATCCGTACAAACCTTACCCGTACTCTCATGCTTCTGACTCGCTTTCATCGTAACGATATACGTCGCAATATCGCTCGGGTGATCATTCGTAAAGTCCTCCGTAAAACTCATCTTATCATGAGCATCGCGCAACTTCCCATTGCCAAAATTCCACTCATATAACGACTCCACGCCCGTCAACGACGTACTACCCACCGTCTCGTTCTTAAACTCTACGGACAACGGGACTACACAACGATCACCAACCTTCGCCGCAATCTGAGCGCGAACACGAGGATGTACCAATATCGGAATATTCGCCGAACGTACCTTACAACCACCATTCGCTACATTCGGCTGGTAGCTAACTACATAAACATTGTAGGTCACATCCGATTGCGTAGCATTCGTAAATACATGCTCTACTAAATCACTGTTTTGGCTCGTTACAACATCCGTATCATCGCCAAAATGCCACTCATGAATCAAATCGGGGGCCCCGCCCGTCGTATTGTTTTGGAAGATCCGTGACACCTCATCACTACATATCTTATCCCCATTCGTCACCAATACATTCGGCTTTATCTGAGGAGGGACCTCTATCGGTGTCAGTTGCAAATGGGACTCGCAAGTCGGACCACCGATCCAAGACTTCGTCGCACTGAAATCTACAGCATACGTAATGATACTCGAGGGCGAATAATTCACCAATTCTCCTTGCTGTGTGCCATGAACCGTACTCGTATAGTTCTGTGTACGACCATTCTGCGTATCGTTCGGTGTAAATTTCCACACGTACGAAGCTCCATTCTTCGTCGCATTCGTGATCCGTAACTTCGCCGTCTGACAAGGGGGCTGTATCGTCGATTCTACATTCGTGATCGGCAATATCTGAGGATATACCTTTATCTTAACCTCCGCCGTCGCCGTCGGTGAATTGTCACAACCCGGAACATCTCCTGTAACATGAAGCCGAACCGTATGTTCCACCGGAACACTCGACGTATTGTGATACTCATGAGAGGCTACTACTCCTGTCGCACTCGCGGGAAGGGTCGTTCCATCCCCAAAATCCCATGTGTAGCTCTTCGCGCCTGTCGACATGCTCGTAAAGGTCACTGTACCTGGCGCACAGAACTGTTTCTCACTGGCGCTCAAATCCTTTATCACCGCCTGCAACAACGGAGGGACTGTAAATGTAAACGGCTGAGCATCTGCGGTACAACCCGCACTATTCTTCATCTTGAGCTTGATCGTCCGACTGCCCTGATTCGCAAAGATCCATTCGCCCGGACGTGCAGGATCCTCTACTCCATCTACATCCCACTCCGCCGTCAAGCCACTACTCGGCTGGCTCGTATTCGTCACTTTCACGCGAACCGGATTGCAAGGTTCTAAGACCTCAGCCAAGAAACTTGACCGAATCTCGGGAAGCAAGACAAAGTTTACAACCAACGGAGACGGGGCACTACAATACGCATTCCGGGCATACAACTTCACGCTATAAGGCAAGTTCGTGGTCGTCGAATTCTCCAAACGCTTCTCTACATGAGCGCCCTCCAAACGGGAACCATCTGAGAACTCCCAACTCAACTGTGGGGCTCCTGAGGCTCTAAAGATACCCGTGATCGGGGTGCAGATCTCCGCGCTCTCCCCTAACGGAAACTCCACATTATGGACGTCCTTATACTTCAAATCCCACTGAGTCTCCAAACGAGGATATACCGTCACCGAACGCTCTACACTCGCGCTACAACCCTCATCCGTACGAACCTCGTACTTCACTACATAAGTCCGAGGGTTTACCGTACTCGTGTTCTCTAACTCATGCTCAAATGCGTCCGCATTGCTACCATTCGGCACCTCATTGCCATCGATCGACCAATGCTTGTTCGCATCCTGAATCGTCGCACCATAAACATTGGCCAATATCTGCGGCTTAAATTTTCCATTGGCATCTGGACAACCTGCATAAGTCCCTGCAAAGAAACTTACCTCCACATCCGGGGGTACCAATACGCGCTGAGGTGCACTCTCCGCTGTACAACCCTTCTCGTTCCGAACATGCAACGTGATATAACGATAATCGCCATACGTCTGTTCATTCTGCAAGATAAATTGCGGAGCAAGGGGTGTCGGAGACAAACTCCCTAACGAATTGGACTCCAAGATCTCGGGCGTCTGCTGACCCAGCGTCCGACGCAAAGTCCACTCATAATGCGTCGCATTCGAAACCGTCGCACTCGGACGTACCGTGAAAGGATAACATGACGGACTCTGGGAATGCGTCAATTCAAAGTTCGTGATCTTTGGTTGCGGATAAACCGTAAACTGACGACTCACTGTCTTGTGACAATAATCATTCTCGACGCGAAGCGTCGCCGTATAATCCCCTGCAGGCAAACCCTGAGCGAATACAAATTTCGCATTCGTACTCTCGTACTCTGCTGGACTCTCACCCGGTTGCAAATTGATCTTCGTGACCTTCCAACTCCTACGCTTATCACCCGTGGTCGCACTACCTACACTGAAATACGAATTCTCACATACCGTCGACGGAATCAAATCGATCTGGGCCGTGAGCGTCGGGGCTAGACGCAAGTCATAATCCGCACTGTCCCGACAATTCCCATTCGCATCGCTCACATACAAACGCTGAGTCAACGTACGGATCTCATCCCCTGAATTCTCAAACAAATGCGGGGCAAACGGATAGGTCGGGGAACTCGTCGGGATCTCCTCCGTCCCATCCGACAAGCGCCAGCGAAATACTGTGCCCGAAGGATACGGATCCGTCATATTATTCAACACTTCCAAATGACCCGTAAAAGGCGAACACTCCGGATCGCGTGCAGGAGGCGGAGGACTAGGCAACGGATAGGGATCGCCCGAAAATCCCAATACGGGCTTCTTTACTTTCGGATATATATTAATATCGTGCTTCAAAAGCTTCTTACAACCTCCATTGGAAACGCGTGCATTAAATACATAATGATGGCTCGTTGCGCTACCAAGATCCAAGACCTGTCTATGGCTACTCGCATTCGTACTCAGGTTCTGATCTCCAACGGCGTGCTCTACCGTGTCGTTCGGTCCACGTACCTCCTGCAAATACATATTCAACTTCGTCGCGCCATCCAAATCGCCCAAATCTACCGGCACCTCACCTGCACCACATAAAACGGAAGGTCCGGAAATGGTGGGGGTGATATTCGGATGTACCTCTACGCGAATCCTCGCTTTCTTATCCTCTCGTTTATCAAAATCACAAAATCGCCCCATAGTCACCTCATAAGTCATAGACTTCTTCGGATTTATCACCTTTACCTTAGGCTTCTTCGGATCATCCAAGTAAAGCGGTGGTGTCCAAGTATATTTAGCATGCTTAAAATTTCCGTTCTGCGCATCAAGCTCTACACTCTGACCTCGACATATAGGAATAGCGCCTCCCTGCAATTCTACGCCATTCTCCTTCACCTTTATTCCCGTTGTTATCCTATTAAAATCAGAAAAATAACCATACAAGGCATCGGAACCTCCTCTACCATTCAACAATGCTAAATGAAACACATTATTCTCACATATCAAACGATACCCCATATCGTGACCATTACCATCATCTACCTTTATTATCTTATCATCACCAAAACCAGGAAATCCATCTACATCTACCTGTATCCAACGCCAATTTTCGAGAGGTGAGCCTGGTGAACAAGTAAATGTATGCCAATTGTTTACATCATTGATATGATTCAATAAAGCTACCTCCCCTGGAGAGGTAGCATTTACAAACTGTACCTGTGTCACTGGAGGAGTGCCCGTTGTGCTCCACTGTGTTTTCTTTAATTTGAAGTTCCCTATCGTACATTGATCTGGATCATCCGGATGCATAAAGGCCAGTATATTCAAATATAATGTATAACCATGGGCTGCTTTTTGTGCTCTACTAAAATCCACCTCCTTAGACCCCACACAAAGATGTTGATTAGAGAGCGGTGGTACCTGTGCTCCTGCTCGTTGACCACGGTAACCATATCCAGGATAATATTGATCTGCTCCTGACATATGAAATACCATTATTACATTGTCCGATTCCAAAGCATACGATGCGCTACCACTCATCTTTATTACATGCTGCTGACGCGGCCCTATATGTATCGGTGCTGCACCATTGATTCGCACATTTGCTCCACCACTCGTATGGGGAGCCACGATGTACAAATACTCTTTATCCATATGTGCATTCCAGATACCACGTACCACACCATAATGCGTAGATAAATTATTCTGTTGCACTAACTGATCCGCGATCATATCAGGATTGCCTCCCCGCAACAACCCCTCTTGATAGGTCACTACAAAAGAGCCACCCGAGGTCCCACTCTCGCGTAACGATTGAATTACCGTACCCGCCAAATTCTCTCCAGGCTCTCGACCTGTTTGATAAGAATATATTGAACCTGCAGTGGGATTATTAACAGGAACATTCGGATCTCGTTTCGAGTACGGTGTTAAAATCGTACTCTCGCCTTTATTGAGCCAAATTGTGTATTTCTTACCTCCCTGCAACGGATACCCACGCACTCCAGTCGAAGGCTCTATCTGATTCGTATTCACCCAAATATCATGCGTTGGCCAAATCAAGATCTTTGTATCATCCTTTGTCGCCGTTATATTATACGAACGGTAAGAGGGACACGCTTTATCATTATAGAGAGAAGACGATAATGTTAGATTCGATTGCATCGGAGTTATCATGTACATACTCTCGGCAATCGAACTCTTCAATACTATCATCTCCCGATTCCAAAGATTCGCTACCTCTATATAAGCACTAAATGCTGGTGCCCAGCTTATCCCCGTATAGGGCGTGACAACCGACTCCATATAAACCCCCTTCTTCGTCCTATTGAGATAAGGACGTGTCGGATGATTCATGTCACTCTCACTCCAATCCAATACATTCTCTATATATTTCTCTCGTACTGCTGGAGATGTCGCTGTCTCCAACGCTCCATTTTTAAATGGCTGATAAAACCAATCTACGGCAAAAGGACCAGGCTCCATCGGTCCTGTAACTGGGGGCGCACCAGAGCCATGCCAAGTTAAATCTACTTTTATCTTGCCATTCGCAGGAATATTAAATATCTGAGGTGTAAAATTCGGATCGGCGGGCAGTGACAACTTTACGGATACATTCTTGCTCGATGAAGTACTCAAATGCAAATACACATGAATGTCTTGTACTCCGACATGATACCTGTTCACCTCGGGGACATCAAACCAATAACGCCATCCCTCTGCACGCAAACTCCCTACAAAAAAGACTAAACAAAACAGCCCTGCCAAGAAAAAAATATTCCTTCTACGAACTATATGCCCAGCATTCATAATATCCTAATATTCTATTTTCTTTTCAAAGGTAACGAATTATACTTTTTTTTGTTGTAACAACCTATAATACTACAAAATACCGTGACAAACTCCACACTCACATTGATAACGTCGCATCGCACCCAGAAAAAAAAACGATATTGGATTCTAAAAGTAAAACAAGCGAACCAAATAGTATCTCTCAAGTCCTAAACGTGCGAGAAACAATAAGAAGAGAGAGAATATGCGATTCTATCGATTTTGACACACTCTCATCTCCCCTTACTCAAAGCAGTTATTATATCATAGTATACTACCAATTAAATAGTGTTATAGTCTCTCACTTCCTGAGTCCGGTGTTACAAAAAAAGCGACGGACTACGCATCCGTCGCTCCAATCTATGTATTCAACGAGAATTGCAACAACCTAGTGTCCCAACTCCTCCATTCGTTTCTGTATTGCATCATACTTAGCCTGCATTCCATCTTCCATCCTAAAACGGAAATACAACTGCTTCAGTACATCCATTGCATCTACATAATCAGACTTCTTCTTCAATAATTCTTCCAGTCGTATAATAGCTTCATGCCATTTCTTATTGGCATCTGCTAACATCACATCATAATCTGCATCTCTACCTTTCGGTAAATTCATCGCTTCTTTTTGTATCGTTATCGCCTGATTATAAGGAGATAGCGCATAAGCGTAATATACGTCAATCCACTCTGGATTCAATGAAAAAGCTTTCAAATAATTTACTTCTGCATCTTCAAAACGATTCATGCGCTCGTAAATATCCCCCAATACTCCATAATACGTCGCATTATTCTCATCCTTACTTATCGCATCCTTCAAATATCCCACTATCTCATTCAGATCCCTCCCAATACGGATGCTTACTTCTATCAAATCTCCCTGTATACATTTTTGAGCAGGATACTGCGTCAATCCTGCGCGCAATTTCTCGAACATTACTGGAAGCAACGTTGTATCCTGAAGAGCTACCTCGGCCATCAAGCACAATAACTGTCCTTCCATCATATTCCCCAACGACTCAGACTTCTCATAATTTGCAAATGCCTCTTTATACTGCTTATTCGCCGCCTGTACAAAACCTAAAGAATAATACAACGTCGCATCTTTTTCGTATGTTGGACTAGTTGCTAACGAATCCACTACAATTGCGCTCTCAAAAGATTGTACCGATCTCCCAAAATCTGCCGCATTGTGATAATTCAAACCCTCGTTCGTAAATGCATTGCGCAACATCAATAACGATTTCCCTATCTGTTTCTCTTTCTTCCTCTCAGGGTCTAAACTTATCGCTGTCTTATAGGCTACAAGCGCTGTCTGTAAAACGTCATCAAGTAACGGCTTCGTTACCTTAAAAAACTTGTATTTCCCATCCACAAAATAGTAATCCACTCGCTCTGTTTCCACCACATGACACTGCTGACCATTGAACTCCTCCTCCCGCTCGCCTACTGCTCCACCCATGAGCAGCGAGAAAGTGGCTACCTCCATTCCATACGTCATATTTCCTTGGTAAGCATTGAATATCTCTACCAACAACTCACCACGATCCATCCACGTCCCGATCTTCTGAGATTTCTTCTCATTTACTATATTCTCATCACTCTTGGCTAGCTTCTTAGCCAAAGAGCGATAATCTACGTTCGCTTGACCATACGATACAGCTACTGCCGCAACAAACACAAACAGTACCACTAATATTTTTCGCATCTCGTTATATTTTCTACTGTTAGTCACTCCTCTTACTACTCTTTTTCTGCTTCTCCAGCACTCTCTAGCGAACTCTCCACATCTTCCTCTACCTCTTCATCCTCTGCCACAACAGACGAAATGGATGCTATCGCATCACCCTTTTGTAAAGTCACACAATGAACGCCCTTTGTATTCCTACTTACCACCTTTGTTTGCGATACGGGGAATCGTATTATTACTCCATTGCGAGTCAAAATCATCAAATGCTCATCATCACTCACTAAGCTGATACTCACCAGATCACCTGCTTTCTCAACATTCATGGTCTTTATCCCTACACCACCTCGATGCGTTACACGATACTCGTCAACCTCCGAACGCTTACAAAAGCCATCCTTCGATACTACCAATAGTTTCTGTTCTGTATCGCGAGGCACCGCAACCATCCCTACTAAAGCATCACCCTCTCCAAGCTTCATACCTCGTACTCCCATAGCCTTCCGAGCCAAAGGACGCATCTCACTCTCTACGAAACGAATCGCAAGACCCGAACGACTCGCTAACATCAAATCGCTCTCCCCATCCGTCAAAACGACATCCAACAATTGATCACTCTCTCGTATCACCACCGCAATCAACCCGCGGCTACGCGTATTAGCATATTCTGACAAACAAGTCTTCTTCACAATCCCCTCGCGAGTACATAGTACAATATAGTGTGAATTCGTATACTCCTCATTGTCTAGCTCACGAACATTTAAAATTGCACGCACCCGATCCTCCTGATCTATCGCAATCAAATTCTGCAACGAGCGCCCTCGCGTATTCTTACCGCCTTCTGGTATCTCATATACCTTTAGCCAATAGCATAAACCACGCTCGGTAAATATCAAAAGCGTGTTATGCATCGTTGTCGTATACAAGTGCTCTATAAAATCCTCATCGCGAGTCTGCGTACCGCGTACCCCTCTACCACCACGATGCTGTGAACGATACTCTGTTAAATTCGTCCGATTTATATACCCAAGATGCGAAAAAGTTATCACAACATCATCATCTGCATAAAAATCTTCGGGTGAAAATTCCCCTGCCGTCGGCACTATCTCAGTTCGACGAGTATCCGAATACTTATTCTTGAGCTCTTTCAACTCATCTTTCATCACCTCACGCTGCATCCCCTCATCAACCAACAACTTGCTGAGATAATCTATCCTCGCCTGCAACTCATTGCGTTCGTTAAGTAGCCGATTACGCTCCAGACCCGTCAACGCACGCAAACGCATGTCTACAATAGCCTGTGCTTGTACCTCCGATAATGCAAAAGCCTCCATCAAACGACGTACCGCCTCCGAAGTCTCTTGCGATGCTCGTATAATACGGATTACCTCCTCTATATGATCCAGAGCCACCAATAATCCTTCAAGAATGTGAATGCGTTCTTGTGCTCTACGCAACTCATACCGAGCACGACGAAGCACCACTTCATGACGATGCTCAACAAAATAGGCTATCAACTGCTTCAAATTCAGAAGCATGGGACGCCCTTTTACTAAAACGATATTATTTACAGCAAAAGCCTTCTGTAGCTCTGAATGTCTATACAAATGGTTCAATACCACTTGCGGTACTGCATCACGCTTTAAAATTATCACTATGCGCATCCCATTCTTGCCAGACTCATCATTGATGTAGCTAATTCCATCTATTACTCTATCATTCACCAACTGAGCAATCTTAGCTATCATCTCGGCCTTGTTCACCATGAAGGGAATCTCCGTCACAATGATACTCACTCTACCATTCTCTTTGGTCTCAAATTCACAGCGTGCGCGCATCACTACCCGACCTTTCCCTGTAGTATATGCTTCTTTGATTCCTGCCGAACCATAGATTATTCCACCCGTCGGAAAATCGGGCCCCTTGATGTGACACATCAACTCATCTATCGTAATTTCTTTGTTGTCGATATAAGCACAGGTCGCATCAACAACCTCTCCTAAATGATGGGGAGGCATCAAAGTTGCCATACCGACTGCTATACCCGCCGTCCCATTCACCAACAACAAGGGTACACGAGTAGGAAGCACCGTAGGTTCTCTATAACTCTCGTCAAAGTTCGGAACAAAGTCTACCGTATCCTTATCGAGATCCTTCATCACCTCCTCACTTATGGCCTCTAACTTAGCCTCCGTGTAACGCATCGCTGCAGGACCATCACCATCAATCGACCCAAAGTTACCCTGACCCAAAACCAGCGGATAACGTAAAGACCACCACTGGGCCATACGTACCATCGTATCGTATACCGAAGAGTCACCATGCGGATGGTAACGTCCTAATACATGCCCCACTGTCGTAGCAGACTTCTTTGTCTGAGCCTGATGCGTCAAACCAAGCTCATCCATTCCATACAAAACCCTACGATGAACTGGCTTCAAGCCATCACGAACATCTGGTATCGCTCTAGAGACTATCACCGACATCGCATAATCGATGTACGACGACTTCATCTGCTCCTCTATATCTACCTGCTCTATATGCTCCACTATACCTGTCTCTTCCATACACTCATTGTTTGGTTAGCAAATGTAATACAAAACGCGCTAACTTAGACACTTACTACTGTATACCATACCACCCATTTCATTATCTTTACAAAAAGTACAAAAAATATGAAAATCTCTGGACTACTCAATTACCTAAACACGATAGACAAAAAAAAACAACTTCTCTCTATCGAGACCCCTTGCAACCCTCAACTCGAAATCACCGAAATCTCACACCGACTCTTTGCCAACGGACTCCTCTCACCTATCCTATTCCAAACTACGGGAACGCAATTCCCCGTAGTTACAAACCTATACGCTAATCCTGAACTCTTATTACAACACCTCCAGCTACAAAATCTCGAACAACTACAAGAGCGCATTAGCTCTACCTTCACTCTTCTTACTACTCCTCCCAATTCCACTCGTGCTAAGCTAAAAATTCTCCGTCTTCTTTACGATATCAAAAAGTTGCTCCCAAACTCCCGCAAAAAAAAAGCTCCAGTACAAGAATGTATCTCTTTTGACCCAGATCTCAACCTACTCCCCATCCTAAAATCTTGGCCACACGATGCCGAACGATTTATTACACTCCCTATGGTGATTACACAAGATCCCATATCTGGAAAAAGAAATGTGGGTATGTACCGTATGCAAGTGCTCGATAAACAAACGACTGCCATGCACTGGCATATCCACAAAACAGGAGCTAAACACTTCGCACAATACAAAGATCTTAAACAAAAAATGCCCGTCGCTGTCGCACTCGGTGGCGACCCCATACTAGCCTACGCCGCAACTGCACCCCTACCAGAAGGAATAGACGAATTCCTCTTTGCTGGCTTCCTGCGCAAAAAAAAAGTCACACTCGTCGATGCAATCACCATACCCCTTAAAGTCCCCGCCGAAGCCGATTTCATACTCGAGGGCTACATCGATCCCACTGAACCGATGCAGTTCGAAGGTCCCTTTGGTGATCACACCGGATTTTACTCTCTCGAAGATTGGTATCCTCGCTTCCATCTTACCTGTATCACACACCGAAAAAATGCCATCTATCCCGCAACGATAGTAGGAATCCCTCCCATGGAAGACAGTATTATCGCTCAATTCACCGAACGTATCTTTACGCCGCTCATCAAAAATACTCTCATCCCAGAACTTAGCAACTTTACACTACCTACACCAGGAGTGGCTCATAACCTAGCACTTATTCACTCCGACAATTGCTATGCGGGATCTGCGCTAAAGGTTGCCAATGCTATTTGGAGTGCAGGACAAATGATGTTCACCAAATATATAATACGACTCCCCAACAACTGCTCCTTCGCCTCTCTTTCCTCTATTTTCAATCTCCTCCTACAAATCACAGAACAAGATCTCTTCTTTACAACTGGCCCACTCGATGTCCTCGACCATGCTGGCGAACATCCCACTCTAGGATCAAAACTCTTTATTGATACCTACAACTACACCCCTGCCGACCTACCCTTCCGATGGGAAAGAACTAACACGAACAACGAAAATTCCACTACACTCTGGGTCGGAACCACGCCGCTACTCTATATCATAGAAACAACCTCCTCGACTCCCCTAAATTCTGAAAATTACTTTGCTGCATACTGTAATAATCACACGATACCTCCAAAATTCATTGCCCTTGTAGATCCTGCTTACTCCCGTCTTCCTCCTTATTATCTTCTCTGGATTCTCCTCGCTAATACTGCTCCGAAGCGTGATATCGCACTATTCTCTCAAAATAACCAACTCCACGCACTCATCGATGCTCGTGCTAAAATGGGAGACGCCTATAAGCGAGCATGGCCTAATGTCGTTACCTCAAATCCAGAAACTATCAAACTTATCTCCTCTCGCTGGAACGAATACAAACTCCCCTTCGATTGTCCACCATCCCCATCCTATACTTTTTTACCTCTCGTTTTCAATACTCAAAGCGCTACAGCATCAAAAATAGAATGTCCATAAATCGCTAAACCGTTCATTTTCAATTCACCACGCGAAACTACTACGCGTATTTTTCGTTCTTCGTTATACCAATCTCTTAGCCAACCCTTTTCATGCGTCTGCTTTCCCATTTTGCTTTTCTCTTCGCTCTTCTCACTACACAAATCATCTATGCTGAGCCTACTCTTCGCGATACTTCTATATATGTACACTTCTATGGCGTAGACGAAGGACTCCCACACCCTGACGTCTCTGCTCTCTTCCTCGATTCGTTCGGACTCCTCTGGATTGGTACTAAAGGCGGAGGCCTCTCCTGTTTTACTTCCTCACGCTTTTTTAATTTCGCCCCTAACCCCACCAATCCCGATTCGCTCAACTGCGGCAATATCTACGATATCGCCGAAGATCCCGTCCATAACATATGGCTCGTTACTCAGAAAGGACTCACATGCTACAACCGCACGTTTATGCGCTTCGAAAATTACGAGATCGACTATTATGCGCGAGATAGTATACACTACCAAGGAGGACTTGCACTCGGATTCGACCCACAGGGAATTTGTTGGATTGCTACTATGCGCGGATTACTTCGCTTCGATCCCTATGCTAAAGAATTCGCTCTTTTCGATTTCCCCTACTCCCTCAACCCTAACAATATCTACCTCAAACACAAACTCCTCTTCGATAGAGAGGGAAATATCTGGACTCACATCGCTGGGCTTCTCTTTGCTTTCAATCCTCATACAAAGCAATTCAATCGAATCAATACTTCTCACTACGAGACCGGGAATACCACTCCAGAACTAATCACTGGGTTCGGATTTGACAAACAATTCCGACTCTACGTCGCAACACACGAGGCTATCTACGTCTACCACAACTCTATTAACTTACCATACACGTATCCTATCCCCACCTTTCAAAACGAAGAGAACAAGCCCACCATCGACGGTTTCTGGATCGACCACGATGACGACCTCTGGTGTCTCATCGACAACAAAATATTCTTCATTGACCGCGAAACTGGGAGCTGGTGTCACTACAAAAATATTTTCTCAATCTCTGAACAATTGGGCGCTATCCCTTGTGCCGCATGCGATTTTAAAGATGAGAATACCTATTTCTTTCCCATCGAAGGCGGATTTGCAGCTTGGAGAATACAACCCCATTTTTTTGTCCAAGAACAACTCCTCTCTACCTCACAATTCCATCTCAACAACCGCTCAGTAAAAGCACTTTTTACACTCGATGATAACGTTATCTGGCTCGCTACCTCCAACGGGCATATCCTCAAACAAAATCGTAAAGAAAACTCCCTCATTGATTCCAAACTCCTCTATTCCCCATCGCACAAAAATACCGTCACCTCCTTTACGACATACAACCACGGACGTTCTCTCCTAGCCACTACTAAGCAAGGACTCATCTATTACGACCCTTCATTACAAGCTTGGACAAAAAATCCTAAAGACGAAAAACTCCATACTCTCTTTACAACTCTACAAAACAAAAATATTAATGCTCTCAAAAAACTCTCTGATGCCCAACTCCTCTTCGCTCTGAACTCGGGGCTCTTTCTCTTCAATCACAATTCGCTACTAAATTTTACCCCACTCCTTGGACGAAATGTTCAAGATATAGAAATTGAAGATCGAAACTCCGTCATCTGTATCGTAAACGGCCAACTCTTCCGAGCCGATCTCACAAATCTCTCACTTACTCCCATTACCTACTGCGATACTTCCGCGCTCCTACTACCAAAATACCCTAATGCCATTGCTCTTACATCTTCTCAAAACTATATCTGGATTGGTACAGACGACGGGCTCTTTTATCTCCACAAATCAAACGACTCCTGCTTCAAAGCTCTCGAACACCCACATTTTAAAACAGCCGATATACGCGCAATGGCTGTTGACGAGATGGAAAATATTTGGATCGCCACAACAAATAAAATAGTCGAATTCGATCCGCATACGAAAAAATCCTACCTCTTCAACAACTCTGATGGAATCATCTTTCACAGTTCTTTCAATCCTCACGCAGTCTTCGTCTCTCCTGCAGGTACTATCTATTTTGGAGGATTAAACGGATTCACACATTTTCTTCCCTCCAATACGAAACACATACAAAAAAAGAACGACGTACTACTTACAAAACTAGAACTCACCGCCATCGATCAAACAACCGAACTCCCTACCCTCACCTCTACCGAGCTCATCGTACCTCCTAAATACCTCTCTCTCACTTTCCATTTCGCACTCCTCAATTACACAAGCAAACGACCTCCTCGCTTCCAAATTAAATTCTCAGGACTCTACGAACGCTGGACCGAGGTTGAAACACATGATATTATGAATGTTAACAATCTCCCTCCTGGAAAATACACCTTCCAGTTCCGTGCTTCAGAAAACGGCGAAGATTGGTTCGAAGGAAAACCCTACACACTTGTTGTACAACGCAAGACATCCTTCCCAGAACTCATCAATAACTATTTCCTCCTTCTCCTCTTACTCCTTATTATACTCCTTACAATAGGAATTCGAAAAAACTACCTCCGAAGAAAAAAAGCGCTACACGATCGCCTAGAATCCACTCACAGACTCCAAACTCTCAACAAAGAGCTGGAAAAACAAAACAATTTCCTAAATCTAGAGCTCCGAAATGCACGACATACGCAAAATATCATTCTCCCCGAACTCTCTACTATGCAAGAGAGAATTCCCGAAATCTTTCTCCTCTTCAAACCACTACGTGAGGTCAGCGGCGATATCTATTGGTATAGCGCTTATCTAAACTACATCTATATCGGTGTTATCGATTGTACAGGACATGGAATCGCGGCAGCTCTCATGTCGCTCATTAGCTACGTCTATCTACACGATATCATCGTCGAACAACACAACACACGAGCTGGAAAAATCCTCAGCATCCTTAATAACTACCTATACTACCAGAACGAAAATGCAAAAAACGGAGATAACATCGGCGAAGGGCTCGATATCTCTCTATGCGTAATCGATACAACAAGACACATGATCGATTTCGCTGGCGCCTTCCAACGTATCATACACAGACACAACAACATCAGCGACATCTACCTCGGAAACTCCTGTTTTATAGGAGATTCGCTCAATCAAAATTTCACTTCTCGTATCATACACTACTCCCCAAGCGATCTCCTCTACCTCTTTAGCGATGGCTATGCCGACCAAACTGGAGGTAATGAATCTAAAAAGATGCGCTTCGCTCTCTTCCAGCAATACATAGAACAAGCAGCCACACTCCCCATACGAGAACAAAAGGACTACCTCGAGCAACAACTCTTGCTCTGGCAAGGCTCTAACCCACAATACGACGATATCACTATCCTCGGACTACAATGCGACTTCAAAGAATAAAAAATACCGCTAACATAGAACCGCAAAAACGTTATATATAATCCTACCCCTAATTAATAGATTTACAACGTTTCTTTCGTGCATCTATTACTTCTTTTGACAAGAAGACCTACGTCTACGTAAATAACGCTTACATTGTGCAGCACGATCATACCCTAACATAATCCCCAACATAAAATCCTCCTCGTCAGTCAGCTCATTGAGCAATGTCGTATGAAAACCACGAACAATCTCAACACAATCCGAATTACCAAAAAAAACATTCATGCGATGCGTCCCCACAGGGAAAATACAGTAACTAATCTGACGCATCTCCAAAGCTCGCTCTACAAGATCTCGTTCCTCGATTCCCATCGTATGGAGTACCAAACTTCGCAATCCTTTATGATACTCATAGATATGGTGGCACAATATCTTAAAATCGCTACTTACCTCACGATGTTCATGCGAATCTGACATGAATGCAACCTCTTATTAACAAACTAAAAAAGTGCTCGATCTACCGACCGAGCACTCAACGCAATATCTCTCACATTTACTAGCTCCATTTTGCAAGCTAGCTCGAAAAGAGCAGCCAGAATTACTATGCAAATTTCTTCTGCAATTCTGCAACCCACGCATTCAGACGCTCCTCGGTCTTGTCAACCTGATTCATCTGATCCAATGCAAGACCAACAAATTCACCACCCTCTGCAGCCCTAGACGAAGCAAAATCATACCCTGTTGTAGATACGAAACCTACGATATTGCAACCTTTTCCCTGCAACTTCTCATACAACTCGCCCATCCCATCACAATAGGTATCGCCATAGCCCGACTGATCGCCAAGCCCAAACAAAGCAACATTCTTACCCTTGAGATCGACTGAAGCAATCCCCTCTGCAAATTCCATCATATCATCCTGTAGATCTCCTACCCCCCAAGTCGAAGTCCCAAGTATTATGTTCGCAAACTCCGACATTTTTTCGGGCTTCGTCTCTGCTACATTAAAAACCTCAGCATTACCCAACTTCTCTTTCAACGTATTAGCTATCTCTTCTGTATTACCTGTAGACGACCCAAAGAATATTCCTACCTTCTCCATAACCATTTATTATTTTAGTGTTTTGCAAAGTTCGGACTTAATCTAAACTATCACAATCCCCAAAAATTACGATATCTATACCTACTTACTACTACTTCTTAGCAAACTCGCCACACCACCTAACATTGTTTCACTACACGAACGACTCCAATACGCCCTTCTGCGTTTACAAACCGCAATAGATAAACTCCTGCAGGCAGCATCTCTGTACTAAGTACCTCATGTTCTAATACTTGCCCACGTCGCAATACTAAGCCCTGTATACTTAGCAACTCATACGATAACTGCATATTAAATCGCTCGTTCGTTATATTAAGTTGTGCAGTAAACGGATTCGGAAATACCAACACTCCCTCTAACACCTTTGTATCCTCCACTGCTAGAGAAGATTGATTCGGATCTTGCTCGAAATATACACTCAAGGCTATGTCTCTATCTACAACGCGTATTGTTGCTGTATAATTCTCGCCGTTGCCCGTCACGACCTTCGAATTATTTAAAAACAATCCTGCTATACGTTGCCCTTTATCAGCTTGTATTGTATAGCGAATAAATTCGCCTGCATAAACTTTACCCTGATGTTGAACGGGCTCATTATCATTGGTCAAATTAACCACAGAGACACTGCCCCCACTTGTCTGAGTCCAACTCACTTGAAAATTTTTGCGTACCTGAGAATAAACAACCCAAACACGTATGTGACGAGAGCCTTCCGGCACTGTAAAGATAGGTGTATTCTTACCCTTCTCGTACGAGATGTAATCCTTTATAGAGTTGCTCACCAATTCGTAACGAGTAGCCTTCTCTGGCACAGAATGTACCTCAAACTTCTCTCCGATAAGCACCTCTTTAGTTTCGCCCTGATTTATCTCCTTATCTCCCTTAATATTCCGCAAACACAACGTTCCATGCTCTGGTTTCTCTACCGTAACAAAACTACGTAACGCCTCCTCTTGCAGTGGGATGGCAGCATAAGCTGTTACCGAGGTCACAGGAAGGGAAGACATCGAAAAAGACATCCCATGCTTACCATGCTCCTCACTCAGTTCCCAAGCACTTATCATACCATTCACCGTTGTGATGGAAAATTTGGAATTGGGTAACATATTATCCAATACAGCAAAGGGACGTGACGTCTTCGGCAATGCCGTACCGCTGGGTACTAGAACTCCCTGATGATACACCCTTAATCTACCATTTTGTGGGTCTGTATACACCAACAAAGACTTGTCTATTGGCAGCTCTATTAAGACAAATTCTACCGAATATACATCCTTCGTCAACGGCAAAATATACCACCCTTCACGCAACTCTAACACCTCAGGAACGCCATTCACTAATATATTTGATACCTGATAACGTGCTGCATTGGGTAAAAGGGGATTCACTGTTAATTTTATAAAGATCGGAATTCCCACCGTGTATTCATACCAATGATCTGCTACTATTGGAGTAGGATTATCCGTTCGTTCCGCGCGTACATCAAGAGTATAGTTCGCTCCGTTGGAATATTTAAAGTGATGCTTTGTAACATCTGATGGTGCAAAATGCGCAATAATCTCTATATCACTTCGCACTACATACGAATAGTAAACACTCCCCGTACTACTTACTATCTTGTTCCCCTTTATACTCTCGAGTATGTACTCTACATCCTTGGGATTGCTAGCATTATAATTGGGGTTACGACGCTTTACATATAACTCAAGCGGCTGCGCAAATCTGTCGCGATATTTCACAACATTCACCCAAATTTTTGTACCACGATCTACTTGGTGTCCAGAAGGCACTGGTGTTACCAAATCTACCTTTCGCACAGTATATTCCATATCTGGCGTATTCGTATACGTTACTGTATAGCGCGATATCAAATCTGTCTCAATATCTATTCGCTCAACCTCGGCTGTCAAAGCAAAGAAATACTTCCCATCCGTATTCTCTAGTTCGACTTCAGAAGACGAACCCGCATACTTCACTTTTACACTCTTTACCTCCTCACTTGCACTATTCTTGAGCTGTACCTCCACATACAACTTTGTACCTACTGTCAGTTGTGTACTTGGGGGAACAATACTATGATCTCTCACCTTCTTCACATCAACAATGCTCTTGAGCTGATCATGCACATAATTCACTGCTACCTTAGGCTTTACTTGGTACAAAGCCTCTATCTTCAATATATTAGATTCTACTGGATGAACAAAATAATCCCCCTCTTTTGAGGCTACAATCTCCTCTACATTACCATCCTTGGTTACCTTTATATGTACAAAATCGTAATCTTCTGGTGCATTAGTTCGTTCAGATTTTATATACAATTTTGTTCCAGCCAAGACCGTCGTACCTGTAGAAAGACGATCTGTGGGCGATGTCCCTACAAACAAATTTATGTCTGTAGGATGCTCCTCGTACACCACGGTATAGGTTGGACGGTTACGTGCTGTTATCACGATCTCCGTATTCCCCTCTATCTCAAATTCATAAACGCCTGTCCCAATTGGTGTCAACTCTACGGGCACTGCACTATTTACTTTCTTCTCTACCTTCTGAAGTTCGCCCGCTAGTGTATTAAGCACGGTAATTTTTACCTTCACCTTTAACCCCTCTCGAACAGGCGTTGTCCCATTGACAATCGGAATAGTATTCCCAGCCTTCTCGTACGAAACCTCTGCAGTATAAACTGCCGCATCTACATTCCATGTCACCGTATACGTGGGTTTCGCTTGATACACAGCCTCTATCTTCAATATATTAGCCTCTACTGGATAAACAAAATACTCCCCTTCCTTCTCTGTTACGACCTCCTCTACATTACCCGCCTTGGTTACCTTTATGTTTACAAAATTGTAGTCGTCTGCCTGAGTTTTCCTAGCAGATTTTATATAAAGCTTTGTGCCACCAAGTACCAGCGTACCCGATGTTAAACTCTCAGTAGACGAAGTCCCTACAAAAAGATCTATGTCAGCAGGATTGGCTTCGTATTCCACTTTGTAGGTCGGACGATTACGCGCAGTTATAGCTATCTCCGTTTTCCCAACAAGCTCAAACGTATACACCCCTGGAGTTACTGCCGACAAAACCTCGGCAACCCCATTATTTACCTTCTTTTCTACCTTCTGTATCTCGCCAGCTAGTGTATTTACAAGAGTTATCTGCACTCGTATCGTCCTACCCTTTGGCACCTGAGTAGTACCATTCACGATAGGTGTTGATACTCCGCCATTGTCATACGTGACGGCAACATTATAAACAGCTGCATCCAAATTCCAAGTCACTGTAAACGGTCCAGCTATTGCAGGATCATCCTCTTCTACCAATACAAGCTTCGTTATATCACCAGAGACAACTATCGCCGTTGACAAATTCGCTGACAATACTTCGTAATCCGTCCCCCCCATCGTATAGATATACTTTTGCAACTTTCCTGGGGTAGGAGGCACACCAACTATAACCAACTTACCTCCCGCCTGAATCAATGCATTGGTAGGCACTTTCGCATCTGTTGCTATCGGTGTGTAAGACGTTCCACTATTACTATACGCACTCTTTTCCTTCAATTTAAAGTAGGTCTTACCTATACCATCATCGTAAGTTATAGTATAATACTTTTCTTCCTTTAATTCTATCTCCGAAACTTTGTGATCTAGGATATACTCCCAATTCCTAGACAAAGGAGTTATAGCATGCGAGACTTGAGTCCCTCCCTCTTTTGTTACTACAAAACTTGTGTTCGGTTTGATATTATAGGAATCTTCTACTTTTATCTCGATGTGCGAACCATTCGCTAATAAATGCACAACATTCGGTGCAAATCTATGCCCAACATTATCTCCAATATTTCCGTCCGTCTCGATATACTTACCACTCTTAAGCAATACCGTATAGTGTCCGCCTGAGAATTTTAGACTAACAAGAGGCTCACAGAGCATCTCAATATTCTCAATATTCTCTTCCAAATCAAACTCTACGGGTGCTAATTGTTGCTTTTGATTTGTTGCACGTATTTCCGTCTTCCCACTTGCGTAGGTTACTTTGAAGGAGACAATAGACGCAGGTGCCTGAGCATTCAAAGCAACTTTAATGAAAGGCGAGGAGCTCATCGCACCATTCGCAATAGGAGTATCTTGATCATCCTTCACACTAAAGACTCCACAACTCCCCGTATTGGTAGCATATTTCACTCTATGGGGAAGCGGCGCTGTTGTTACAATCACACCCCATATCGAAAAATTCATCGTAAAATAATCTTTACTCCCAGCAGAACCAGGTACATAGAAATCACCTGCTTTCTTTTTTAAGATAAGACCACCTGGAAAATTTTCGCCTTTTATTGCAACGCTCGTAATTGAAAGTGTCGTACTCGTTACCTTCAATTTTAGTTCCGTTCCACAGGGTAATTCCGTACCCGAGAGAATCTCCTCCCCATCTTCTTTCCGAAAGAATTTTACTTCACAATTCTTCGGACTTGTATACGTTAGCGTAAATTTTAACGACTTTACCTCGGGCACTATATTCAAAACATCCTCGCTCATTGTATAGCGCAGCTTGTAAAGCCCTTCATCACTCTTTTGCACTGGATAAGTCTGTGAGCCACTCGCCGTCGTTATCTGCACTTTTTCTACTGCATGACAACTATTGGGTTGAAAGACCAAATTAATCTCCGAATTCTTGGACACCTCATAAGTATTGGGCACACTATGCCCAAGAGCATCTTGCTTCAGATCAATAGGAAGTCCTGATAGCCACTGGGGTACAATTGTACATTCAGTCGACGGAGTAAATGTCAACGTGAGCTTCGTTTCAGGCGCTTTCCACGATACGATATCCTTGTCTATATACCACCCCAAAATCCTATAATGATCAGCCGCTATATAATTCCGCATCAGAGCAAATTGCCGATTATTTGCATCACGAGGTACTAAATTAAAGGGCATAGTTTCGTCTAGTTTCAAAGCATATTCCGAATTTGCCCAGAGTTGCGTCGTATTATGCAAGACTGGTAAATCTTGTGAAGCTACATGGGTTCCCGAATAGTATATATGAATCGGAGCGGGGGTTATCGCCGAAAGATCTGCAATATTGAGCGACAAAATCTTACGCGGTCTTATGCAAAAGATTAATTCATACTCCACGCTACGTTTTATCTCTGGAGCCGGAAATTTTATATCCTCCGTATCACTGTATGTATTGAAAGAAACGTCTTGTACTTCTTTCTTGATTAAAGATGTAAAAGCCGTATTCCCATCTGCGCGATATCGCACCTCGCACGATACCATTTCATAAGCGATTTGTGTCGCAGGGTTCGCTTGATAAAAACTACAATACCACCTGATAGACAGTCTCGAAGACCTATTAACTTTGGCATTATTTATAATGGGAGTTGCCCATGCACCCTTCGTATCGGCTTTTTTATAAAAAATAAATTTTTGTGGCACTTCTGCACTAAAATAAAAATGTAGCAGATGATCTGCAGGATTCTGCGTCAATTCTACACCATCTGGATTGACGCCAACATCCAAGATTTTAAAATTTACATTCTTCACGGTCAACTGAGTGGATTGACCGTACAAAAAAGACAATCCTCCATATACAACAAGGCACAATATCAATAAAAAACGACGCAACATCTCTGTATCTCCACGTCAATTACATATATCTATCCTTCAACGACCTCCCCCTCATACAACTCCTCCTTAGCAAAAATACGCAAAAAGAAAAAGGCAAGTTCCTCTCATTCTCAACTTTTACACCAAACTACTCTACATATTGGGAAATATTCATTACATAAAGCTCATTCTCCTTTTAGAAGCTTTATCTGCTATACTAAACTCTAAGAAAGAATCAACACCATAAGAAGCAGTCGGAGAACGATAGATTGGTGCGCAGAACAATTATTGGTATATGAAATACGCAGCGGTTAAATGCAGCGACCGTTATGAAAAAGAGATTGCATACAAAATTTGCTACATAAATTGTTTCAAATCTTCGCCAATATCCTTCCGAAAACGCTTCCCCTCAAACTCAACTTTCTCTGCCAATTGGTAAGCTTGGTATTGTGCAGCCTCTAGGGTATCAGCAACTCCACAGACAGAGAATACTCGCCCGCCACTAGTTATCAATTCCCCTTGTGCATTGCGAGCAGTGCCTGCATGAAATATCGTGCCAAAAGGAGTAGTCCTCTCTAGACCTTTAACAACCTTTTGTGTCTGATATGCTTCGGGATACCCTTCCGACACTAACGAGACCGAAACATAACTCTTTGCCGTTTTCTTTGCAAAACCATTTTTCAATTCGTGCTTGCACGCAGCTAAGAGAAGGGCAAGGAGATCTTCGTCAAGTGCTTGTAATACGACTTGTGTTTCGGGATCCCCCATTCGCACATTATATTCAATCACCATGAGGTCGTTCTGCTTTGTTAGCATCATGCCCGCAAATAAGAAACCTAGGAAAGGATTATTCTCAGCTCGCATCCCCTCCAGTGTAGGAAGTATAATATTGTGTTCTAACTGTTTGCGTAATTCTGGAGTGATGAAAGGAACGGGGGAAACAGAACCCATCCCACCCGTATTAAGTCCCGTATCGCCTTCATAGGCGCGTTTATAGTCCTTCCCTACAGGGAGGATTCGATAATGTTCTCCATCGCAAATTGCAAAAACCGAAAATTCTATTCCCTCAAGAAACTCCTCGATAACTACTCGTTTTCCCGCCTCTGCAAATTTCCCTGCAAAACATTCGTGTACAGCATTTTCCGCTCCATTGAGTTCAGACTCGATTAATACACCTTTCCCAGCTGCTAGCCCATCCGCTTTGATTACATAAGGGGGGCGCTGTGTCTGTAAAAAGGATTTGGCTTCATTTTCTTGTCCTGTAGTAAATACCTTGTAGAATGCTGTAGGTATCCCATGCCGCTGCATAAAGTCCTTTGCAAATTGCTTGCTTGCCTCTAGTTGTGCCGCACTTTGAGTCGGTCCGAATATATATATATCCTTTAGCTCAAGATCTCCTTTAAAGAAATCGACGATTCCATCGCAAAGAGGCGCTTCCGAACCGACAACAACCAGCTGAACCCGCTGAGAGAGCACTAGTCTTTTCACAGCCTCAAAATCTTTTATCGATCCTGCAACACATCGTACACCATCGTTTTCCATACCAGGATTGCCAGGAAATGCATAGAGAGTATCCAACAAGGGGCTTTGTTGTAGTTTCCAGCAGAGTGCGTGTTCGCGTCCACCAGCTCCTAAAACAAGAACATTTAATTTTTGAGAATTCATTGCCCACTAAAATGTTTAGAGTATTGCTAAAATTTTAACCGCGAGTAAAAGCGCCACCATAGCCACAGGGTAGACTGTGGCGTAGACCATACTCGGCGTCTCGTCGTATGCCATCGATTCGCACGCGGCAAGACCTGGAGTACTTGTCATACCTCCAGTAATCACTCCGAAGAGTTCAAAAATATTGAGTTTTTGAATCCAACGACTAAAGATCAACGTAAGAATCATCGGGACAAAGGTGAGGGTCATACCCACGAGTAGGAGAGAAATTCCTGAGGTTTGGATCGTTTCGACGAGGCTGTGTCCTGCACTTGTACCAACCCCAGACAAGAAGAGTAGAAGTCCTAGCTGGCGTAAAAGATTGTTGGAAGAACTCGTCATTGTCCAAAGAATAGGACCAGTTTTACCCACACTACTTAGCAAAATTGCCATAATCAGCACACCCCCAGTGAGTCCTAAACTTAAGGGCATTGACCCTCCGAGCGATAACTCTACCTTACCTAAAAGAACCCCGAGTACAATCCCAAGTGCAATAGGAAAAAAATCGGTATCGGAGAGCACGCGCGCATTGTTGCCTAGCAGTTGTTTGATACGAGGAAGATCACTTTTGTAGGTGGCTAGGGTTACCTTATCTCCAAATTTGAGCACCGAGCCTGGCGAAGAACTCAAGTCTATTCCACTACGTCGTATACGCGTAACGACAAACCTGCAACCGGCCTCCAGTTGTAACTTACTCAAAGTCTGGTTTACAACCTCTTTGTTCGTTACTAAAAGGGTCTCTATACAGTAGTCTTCGTTAAGCAATTCGAAGCGTGGTGCCTGAGGACCTATGAGTAACTCCACTTTCCTTTGCGCCTCCTCCGTACCGACAGCTACCAATAGATCGCCAGCCTCTAGTAGTGTATTTTTGGTCGGTAAAATGATAGACTCTCGCTTCTTTATCCGACTAATAGTAGCACCTGTCATGGTTCGAAAACCGATCTCCCCCAAGGGTTTCCCAAAGAGGGGCGCATTAGCCACCTCATAAGTACATACTACAATTGGGGGATGTTGATCTTTCGTAGCTGATTTTATCTTTTCATACTCTTCGAGAAGATGAGTACGTAGAAATTTCGGCATAAGTTTTACAAAGACAATCACTCCGAGTACCCCAAGAGGATAGGCAATACCATACCCAATACTCGCAAGAGGCGAATTGGTAGCTTCTATCGCAACTGAGAGCCCTGGTGTAGAGGTCAATGCTCCGCATAGAAGCCCAGTGAGCTTATCGCTCGAAATATTCATTGTATATCTTAATACAATGGCCGTAACTAAGGAAAAGAAAACAAGGAGTGCTGCTGCTAAAACATACTTTCTGCCTTTGTTACGAAACGAATCTAAAAATCCCGGCCCTGCTTGAATCCCAACGGTAAAAATAAAAAGCACCAGCCCCATGGTTTGTATGGCTGGCGGAAGACTTATACCAAAGTGCCCAAAAAGAAGTGCGGCAAAAATAACGGCGGAGACATCAAAAGAGAAGCCTCGTATCTTTATTTTACCAAGAATAAACCCGAGAGCTATGATAATAAAAAGTGCTACAATGGGAGATTCTCGTAAATAGTTCAATATAAGATCCATAGCTTATCTACGTCCTACTATTTAGAATAAACAAAAGTAAGCAATATATCGTCACCTACGCAGCTACCCCACTTTCGTTAATTTTGCCCCATGCAAGTTGCCGTAGTTATACTCAATTGGAATGGCGAAGCGCTTCTACGCAAATTTTTAGCGAGTGTTGTAAGAAGTTGCGAAGAAGTGGAAGCCCACCTCGTGATTGCAGACAATGGCTCGACGGATGGTTCACTAGCTTTTCTCGAGAGCAACTATCCCTCGCTTCTCATATGCAGGTTAGGGCGAAATTACGGCTTTGCCGAAGGGTATAACCGCGCATTACAATGGATTCAAGAACGGATTCCCTGCGATATATACATATTGCTTAATAGCGATGTAGAAACGCCAAGAGGCTGGATCACGCCCTTAATTACATGTTTAAATTCATCGCAAAATGTAGTGGCAGTGATGCCCAAATTACGGAGTTACTCTACTCCTCAATATTTTGAGTATGCAGGAGCCGCAGGAGGATTTTTGGATACACTAGGTTACCCCTTTTGTCGAGGTAGAATCTTTAATACAACAGAAAAGGATCTTGGGCAGTATAACACCCCCGTACGCGTAGATTGGGCTAGTGGAGCTTGCTTAGCTATTAAAACAGAGGCTTACTGGGCTGTTGGAGGGCTAGAACCCCGTTTTTGGGCACATATGGAAGAGATTGACCTCTGCTGGCGATTACGTCGTAATGGTGGCGTAATATACTGCGAACCGCGATCTATTGTCTACCACCTCGGAGGGGGGTCACTGCCTAACAACTCGCCAAGAAAAGTCTATCTCAATTTCCGAAACAATCTCTTGATGCTTCACCGCAATTTACGGCCTAGTGTAAAAACTAGAACAATATTTTTCACTCGCTTCCTCTTGGATATCCTTGCCGCAACAATTTTCTTAGTATGCGGGAAGTGGAAGTTTGGCAAAGCCGTGTTGCAAGCACTCCGAGACTATTTTCGAATAAAACACAAGTTCCCCTACTTGCCTCAAACTACCTGTGACCATACTGAGCAGCATAATAGACAACGAATCCGATCTATATTGTGGCAATACATAGTACGACGACGAAAATTTTTTAGTGAGTTGCCATTCTAGTACACCAAGCTAATGCCTCTGTGTTGGGTTGCTTTTTAGATTTAAAACGAGTTGTTTATTATAACTTTGTGCACACCTTTTCGAAGGTATAGGTGTATTTTCAATGTGAGAATTTAGACGAATCAACAAAATTTTTAAGAAATGCAGATTGCAGAGCCTATTTTTTGGTTGGTACCCCTATCGTCGGTACTAGCCCTACTTTTTGCGTGGCTCTTCTTTCGAGGAATGATGCGCTCGGATGAGGGTACGCCACGAATGAAAGAGATTGCTGCCTATGTTCGACAAGGAGCTATGTCGTATTTACGACAACAGTACAAAATCGTTGGAGTTGCTTTCATTGTACTAGCTATATTTTTCGCGATTCTTGCTTATGGCTTTCACGTTCAGAACGAATGGGTACCATTTGCCTTTCTAACGGGTGGACTCTTCTCAGCTCTAGCTGGATATATCGGCATGCGTACTGCAACATATGCCTCTGCGCGCACTGCCAATGCTGCTCGGAAGTCATTAAACCAAGGACTCACCGTCGCTTTTCGCTCTGGAGCAGTGATGGGGCTAGTGGTTGTAGGGCTAGGCTTGTTAGATATTTCTATTTGGTATATCATTCTTAACCATTTTATGGGAGGTGCTTCGGAAGCAGACAAACTCATCGCTATAACAACAACCATGCTCACTTTTGGTATGGGAGCTTCTACACAAGCATTGTTTGCTCGCGTAGGTGGAGGAATTTATACCAAAGCAGCTGATGTGGGAGCTGATCTTGTAGGGAAAGTGGAAGCTGGTATCCCTGAAGACGATCCTCGTAACCCCGCTACGATCGCGGATAATGTCGGAGATAATGTCGGGGATGTTGCTGGGATGGGTGCTGATTTGTACGAGAGTTATTGTGGTTCGATTCTAGCAACTGCTGCACTCGGAGCCTCTGCATTTGCTAGTAGCGGAACTATGCAATTTAAAGCTGTCATAGCGCCGATGATAATAGCTGCAGTAGGGATCATCCTCTCAATAATCGGGATTTTTACAATACGCACCAAAGAGAATGCTACAATGCGTCAGCTTCTCGGCTCATTAAATTTTGGAATCAATCTTAGTGCAATCCTTATAGCTATTGCCACTTTTGCCATACTTTACTTCCTTGGACTTCAGAATTGGTTCTACATCTCTTGTTCGGTTATTGTAGGGCTTCTTGTGGGAATTGTGATTGGAAAATCGACTGAGTACTATACTTCACACTCCTACAAACCTACACAACGCGTAAGCGAAAGTGCAAAGATGGGGCATGCGACAGTTATCATCTCTGGTACTGGCTTAGGAATGATCTCAACGGCAATCCCCGTTGTAGCCGTCGTGGTGGGTATCACATTCTCTTACTTGTTTGCCTCTGGATTCGATTTCTCTAACTTCGGTATGGGGCTATATGGGATAGGTATTGCGGCTGTAGGGATGCTCTCTACACTAGGGATTACTCTTGCAACAGATGCCTATGGACCGATCGCAGATAATGCTGGCGGAAATGCTGAAATGTCAGGACTCGAACCTGAAGTTCGGAAACGTACGGATGCTCTCGATGCTCTCGGTAACACGACAGCTGCTACTGGAAAAGGTTTTGCCATCGGCTCTGCTGCGCTTACTGCTCTAGCGCTCTTAGCTTCATATATCGAGGAAATAAAGATTGGGATGGTGCGTCTCCTAGAATCTGGTAAGGAGATTGCAACTTTGAGTCACCTAAATCTAGATCTCGAGACTGTAAAGAATGCAACTATCCCCACCTTTATGGATTGGTTCGCTGTAAATCTAATGAACTATAAAGTGCTTGTGGGTGTATTTATCGGTGCAATGCTCGCATTCCTCTTCACGGGGCTTACGATGAATGCGGTGGGTCGTGCGGCACAAAAGATGGTAGAAGAAGTTCGTCGCCAGTTCCGCGAGATTAAAGGCATTCTGAAAGGCGAGTCTACTCCTGATTATGTCCGTTGCGTACAAATCTCGACAGGAGCAGCACAACACGAAATGATACTTCCCTCTGCGCTTGCAATACTCGTACCGATTCTTACGGGGATTATTTTTGGAGTAGCTGGTGTGATGGGACTCTTAATTGGAGGATTAGGGGCTGGCTTCGTACTTGCCGTCTTCATGGCAAATGCAGGTGGTGCATGGGATAACGCGAAAAAGTATATAGAAGAAGGTCATTTCGGCGGTAAAGGAAGCGATGCGCACAAAGCTTCTGTTACGGGCGATACTGTAGGAGATCCTTTCAAAGATACTTCAGGTCCGAGCCTGAACATCCTTATCAAATTGATGAGCATGGTTTCAATAGTCATGGCAGGTCTGACTGTAGCATTCAGTATCTTGTAAAAAACGATACACTAAAGACCTAACGGCATTCTCTTACAAGGAGGATGCCGTTTTTTTAGCCAACTCCACCGCCATCGAACTCACCACCCGCCGATACCACTCGATATCATCAAAGCTCAGCCCCCGCCCTATTCGTTTCTG
>CBDEMG010000051.1:0-9434 GCA_965240855.1 uncultured Bacteroidia bacterium
CCACCTGTCAAAATATACAAATTCTCTTATGTAGTTATACTCTATGGGTGTTTGAGGAGATGGGTCTACTCCACCTCTTCCTTCCACTACATCGGGGTGAGCTTCGACGAGAAGACTCGGAATATCGGCGAGTGGAAGGAAGAGGTGGAGTAGACCCATCTCCTCAAACACCCATAGAGTATAACTACATAAGAGAATTTGTATATTTTGACAGGTGGCATTGCTCGAGTATCACGATTGCAAATCGTATACGGAATCTTTTGTTTAGGATTCCTATTCTTTAGCTCACTGAGAGTAAGTGGACAAGACGAATTCCTTATAATTTCATATAATGTAGAAAATTTTCTTGCCCCGACTGCTAGATACAATGGAGAATTGTATCCATCTTCTAGCGATCGTATTTCTGTAAAAAACTTTAAAAAGAAAGCTTTAGCAATATCTCAGGCTATCCGCTTAAGTGCAGGTCGGCATCGTTTAGGACTCATCGGGCTGAGCGAAATTGATTCGAGACGAGTAATAAATGAGCTCATATATCAGACACCCCTAAAACAGGGGAACTACTCTATTCTCCATCACGAATCGCCAGATCATAGAGGTATTGATGTTGCCCTCCTCTATCAACGCAATTTACTACGCCTTAGAAATGTAACGTGGATACCCATCCGCAAAGCGGAAGATACAACTATATACCAGACTCGAGAGATACTATACGCCTCGTTTTTGCTGCCGAGTTCCGATACGCTCCACGTGGTACAATGTCATTTACCTTCGCAAATTACTGCACAGGCGAATCTAGAAGTTGTAGACGCTGTATTTCACCAACTCAAAATTTTATTAGACTCCTTGGAGAGTCAATCGTCGCAAGCACATATCATAGTAATGGGAGATATGAATATGTCCATTACAGATAAACGCATCGAGCGATTGGCTTCTACTTCTCCTGAGATTGCAAAAAAACAAAAAAAGCTCGTCAATTGGGCGCTCAATCTTCCTGATTCATTAACCTATCCTACCTATCGTTTTATGGGTGTTTGGGAGACAATAGATGCATTCCTATTGTCTCCGTCTCTTCTCGATTCATCGAAGTTGCAATGTGTCCCTTATGTATTTGATTACTCTCCTCTATTGGAAAAAGATTTAAAATACGGAGGCTATAAACCGCGCAGAACTTACACAGGGAGAGCTTTTCGATCTGGTTTCTCTGATCATCTACCTATAGGCTTATTAGTGAGATATAAACAAAATGAGATTGTTATCCGGTAAAAACGGCAGTTCACATTTTTAGAGTACACACTCCCTGATCGCACCGTTAAAAAAGTGCGATCTCAAAAAGAAAAGCCCCCCTAGTCAAAAAGACTCGGTCTCGGCGGAGCATTTTATTGTGATTTATTGAACGCTATAAGAGCTTTTTCAGGCTCTTCAAGGAAGAGATAAAGATTAACATAGTACATAAGTGTATGTCGAATTATCGATACCAAATTTGAGAAGCTCCATTTACGCTTTGTACGCGCCTTAATATACATCAGGAGTAGGTTGGCGCTTTGGGTACACAGTCTAGCATATCTATACACTGCGAGTCGTGCTTAGAAGCATCTGTAAGCTTGATCTGAGAGGGAGTCTCTTGATCGGCGCGAAGTATAGTATGAACCTTTACCCCTCCTTTGCGTCTGCCCGATGCGGGAGTACGACCTACACCTTTTAAAGATTTCAGAGAAGAGAGAGAGGGTTGTCGAATCTATGGAGAATAAATCCTTCTGACGCTTATTGCGGCTGTCCGTTAAAATAGGTACTTCATTGCTCATGAAGTGCATTGAGTTTTTTTTGACAGTACAAAAATGCACAATTAGGGGCAAATCCGTGCAAGATTCGCCTCATTCTTTTAACCACAGTAAAAAGCCACTGGACAGCAATAATACGCTTTATCTACTCACGAAAACGAATTATTTATCAATTATTTCAAATCGTTTTTTTTCGAGTCCAGTTTCCTCCCGCTCTCTCACCTTGTTGTTGCTAAAGATATTCCCTCTGAGATTTGATTCTGGAGCAAAGTTAGTCGCATTCCATATATCTTCTACTTTTCGTCCGTCAGCATAGAACCACGTTCTTTTAGCTCGTTTGAATTGTATGAGTTGTTGCTTAAATTCGTTTTCATCCTCTGGGAGAAACTCAAGCTCAAGCGAGTCTGTTGATATTCGTTTTCTCCTCTCAACGGCAGTTTGCTCAACAATCGCAGACCGCTCAATCCGCATAGCGAATTGGCGTAAGTTATTCGCCCTCATAAATAATTCGGTAGTATCAGAATCTGCTTTACTCGTCCTTATCGTCTTAGCTAGGAATTCGTTACTAAATGATTCATTGGAAAAATACTTGAACACAACATTTCCGTCTGGAAATATGCTCTCCAATTCATCAAAGATCTTACGAATTGCGTCCTCTGTTGCAGGGTGTACCTTCGGAGCGGCAAAGATGATCTCATACTCTCTGTCGGGGAAATAACTCAGTAAAATCAGATACGAACGGATACATTTCTTTACTACTCGTTCTGTTGTTTCCTCCGTACCTCCATAATTTAATCCGTTGCCGTGAAAAGCAATATCTACGGCATAAATCTTACGTCCTTGATCCATGCCGAGCGCATCTATTTCTGCTTGTTTGAGTAATTGGTGCAGATCGTTTTGTTTGAAGACATTCTTAAACTGTTCGTGCTCTGTTATCTTACGAAAGATATCTTCAACTATTTCTTCATTGAATTTTTCCCACTGACTTGAACTCTTCCAGTTAGTTTGGTAAAGAACACATTTCTTTACATGCTTGAGGTAACTCAAGGATAGCGATTCTCCGATTTCTATTTTCATTGTCATATAAATTTATTGTGAATAAGTTCGCGTATATCTCTTCAGAATGGGCAGAGAGGTAAATTTTCAGCCCAACTTTACAGTTCTTGCTAAAGGGGAAATAGCCCAAGGAAACGTTTCTTCTTTTTCTTTTTGATAGGAAATATCCCAAGAAAATACTCCTTCTTTTTCTCCCGAGTCATTCTTTTTATAATAAGAGAGAGTAGCATTTCGCGTAGTCGATCGTTCCGTAGACCTCTCCCCATTAGCCCAATAATCAGTTTTACTGCTTATTTCCTCATTTCTTTTCCTGTTGTTTTTCTTTCGACGCTTGAATACGGTCGCTTAAAGCTTCAGTACCACGCCTAACTAAGGGATCAACAACCAGCGCTTCTTCCTCAGCGATCGCCGCAAACACATCCTCAACTACTTCGACAATAGCTTCCTCAGCTGTCTCATTAATCTTAGAATTTACTTTCATTGTCCTGTTTATTTAGTGAAAATTTCGACTCCATTCCCAATATTATTAGGCATTGAACAAGTTGTACGAAATGAGACATACCAGACTAGAGCCTCGAGATATTCTTTGTAATTCTGATAGAAATTCGACAAAGTCTGCATCATACCTGTACTTTAACCGTTAACCAACACCAATAAATATCTCCATGATACACTTTTAATGCGCTCAAACATATTGACGAATTCAATCACACAAAAAAGTCATCAATTCGCGCTGCAAAGTTTTTTTTCTGGGACATAGCAAAATGTTTTAGATGTTTTTTTTGTAAAATATTTTGATTCTAAAGAGCGGAAGTAAAGCTAACCGAAGTATTTTACAGACCTTTGTTCTGGTTAAAAGGGCTTTTTATAAAAAGAATTGTATACGAACAATGAACAAGCGATTCCGTGACAGGTTTCTCATCGCACTTCTGCTTCTTTTTCCTCTACTCGTACGCGCCCAAGAAGAGTTCCTTGTCGTATCCTACAATGTGGAAATTTTTCTAACCCCGACTAGCTGACAAGATTCTACAGAATACACACGCCCCGAAGATCGTATCTCTGTAGAGGCTTTCAAAGAAAAAGCCTTGTCTGTATCTCGTGCGCTACGCCTCATGGCAGGACACCATCCCTTAGGACTCATTGGACTCTGTGAGGTAGATTCGCACCGCGTACTCAAAAAACTTATTTATCAAACACCTTTAAAGCAAGGGAATTATCGTATTCTACATCAAGGCTCTCCCGACCATCGAGGGATCGATGTAGCACTGCTCTACCAACGGGATCTACTACAATTACACAACGTTCGCTGGCTAACAATTCATCTAGCAAGCGAAACTAGTGTCTACCCAACGCGCGAACTCCTCTACGCCTCATTCTTGTTGCCAAACGCCGACACACTACATATAATACAATGCCACCTTCCATCGCAAATGACCGCGAGGGTAAAACCTGTAGTCGTCCCAGCAGTTCTTGCACAATTACAGGGAGTTTTGGATTCCGTACGCTCCGTTTCACCGCAAGCCAGAATCGTAGTAATGGGCGATATAAATATGCCCGTAACAGACCCGCAACTTACAACTCTGAGCGACGCAAACTACGAGAATGCGAAAAAACAAACTACTCAATTGGACACTTTTTCTACCCGATTCGTTAACCTATCCTACCTATAGCTATAAAGGCGAGTGAAGCAAGATAGACGCATTTTTTCTATCGCCTCAACTTTTAGATTCTACTGGTTAACATTGCCACCCGTACCATTGGAATTACTCCTTCCTACTCGAAAAAGACCTAGAATACGGAGGCTACAAACCACGTCGTACTCGCAAAGGAATTGCCTTTCGATCGGGCCACTCCGATCATTTAGCGATAGGGCTGCAGCTCAGATATCGGTAAGGCGCGGTACTCTTGTATATTATCAGAGCGTTATTTCCACGTCATAGCTAGTTGCAGCTGCGCATCGTAAGAGGTAATATGCCATGGTTGCGCCTCGATAGTCCCCCCCAGGCGACACCCCAACGTCCAATATCTCCCGAAACGAACATGTGAAAGAAGCACCAAACGTCCGCTAGTCTTATGTAGGAGGTGGACGGGCGATGTATACCGAAAAGATGGATCGCCATAATAAATAACAGCAGGATGCTCACCTCCGTAAAAACCTGCTGCCAAAAGGGCAATGGTCAGACTGCGTGTGCGATAATCTACCCGCTGTGAAAGAAAGATACTTGGGGCGCAAGCGGATCGCCAAGCGTATTTTTTTTTGCTTTTTCTCCACGTAGCGAACGATACGACACCCTTTGTAATGCATCAACTTGCTGTCTGCGAAACAACCCAACAGTGGGCTCACGCACGTAGAAAAAGGGTAATAATTCCGTAGCACGATCACGAGCGATGTTCTCTACCCAAAGGATATCGGTAAGCGCAGCGAACTCTCGATACATATTGCGAAAAGCAATAAGAGCTTCTGGCTCGCCTTCTTTCAAAAAGGGTAGAGAACGAAGAAGAGAAAGCGATGCCGTATTAAGTTCTATGGGGTTCTCCAGATAGTCCTGCCACTGCTCAATACGATCGAGGTCAGCTTCTGAGGGCACTTCCAACAGAATTGGTATTTCTATAGGTGGCTGCTGCCCTACTGCGCTTGCGACAAAAAAGGACACAGGAAAAATAAAAGGACGCAACGAACATGGAAAGCTCTGATTAGGCTATACTCCTTACTCGTCCTCCTGGCTTCCATTGATTCCAAACACATGCGCTCACAATTCTCACTTCCGATGCAAATGTAATAAAATGTGGGAGGAATGGGCAAAAGATAAGCAGAACAAATGCCTCTACTTTAAGAAAGATCGGTGGCTATTTTACGAAGCTATTTTAATCATGCAAAAAGAACTCTGCATTGAAATTCTCTACCTTAATGCGCTGTAGCCAATACTTAACTCTTTCATTATAAAAATCTTCCCTTATAAGCGATAACGAAAATTGTTCTTCTCGTTCCCTAGTAATTCGGAATCCTACTGCAAGATGCATTTTTAGAGACCGATTATTCTCTTTATTTACACCGACCATAAATGTAAAATCCTGATACACATGAAACAAGCTATCGATAATAGCAATGTATGCATATATACCAAAGCCGCGATTAAAATAACACGGTGCGATTCCTCCGACAAATTCAAAAAGCGATTGCTCTCCAACCTTATACGAATGGCAAAAACCTAAATCGTGCCACGCTCCATCCACAAAGGTTTCCACGACAAACTTTATAGTCCCCTTATCTCCCCTCTCCAGATAACGTGCAAAATTATGTATCCGACGTTCGCCGTATACAAATTCGGAAAACACATCACAATCAAAACAGACGTAATAGAAGGGTTTATCTCCCACACACGATTTACGAAACCTAAATTTCATGAGGCACGGAAAGAGAACTTAGAAAAGGATGTAGTTTCTGCAATGCGTCTAAGATTCTGACTCGTTCCAGCTTTTCTTGGTTCGTGAGTTGTGCACTATCCGTACCATTTACGATGCGCAAATATTCGTAACGTGCTAATTCGTAAATTCGAACCTTCGTTAATTCACAAAGCGCCATACTACGACTCCCGATGTCGCCACGTTCTATATAATTAGATCCGTAACATGTCGGACACAAGGGAAGAATGGGACACGCACGACAAACCTTAGAAGTATAAACCTCGGGATCTGAGAAATTGATAAACTTCGCCTTCTCTGATTTTTCCTTTCCACAAACCGATTCAAAAAATAGATGACAAGGGTAGGCACGTCCATCAATGTCATACATACACATATTCGTACCCACGCCACACCATTTCCTCGTGTAGCTTTTCTCCTCCAAGATACTCGGGAAATGTGCTTTGAAGATCGCCGCCTTCTCTAAATCGGGATTCTGTAGATAAAAATCTGCAAGTTTTCTTAATTCTCGAGCGTAAATAGAACGGTATTCTTTGGGTGACCAATCTACCATGTAAGCAAGATTAGCCGCAATCTTCTTAAACCCCTTACTATGTAGAAAGATAATACCATCCGCTAACATACCGAGCGTTTTGGGACTAATTGTCATCTTCACACTCTGGGTTGGCCACGTTCGTGCGATGAAGTCTATATCAATTGCGTCGAACGAGTTAGTTCGATTGATATTCTGCATCTCCCGAGTCCCATCCAAACTTAAGCCTACAATAAATTGCCGCTTATGCTTTTCCAACCACTCCTTTATTTCGCCATGAATCAAAGTCCCATTCGAAGTTGCAAAGAGCACAAACCTCTCTGGGAAATTCTGTACCCAAAGCCATTCTGCTAGTTCGCGAATCTTATCGAAGACCATGAATGGCTCGCCTCCATGCAGATCTATAATGGTACCCTCTTCGGTAGTCTCCTGTAAGGCTGTAGCGAGCTTTTGTTTTGTCAACTCTAAATCGAACGTTTCCTTACTCGATTTATCTTCATAACAATAGAAACAATTGAGGTTACAGGAAACGTTCGTCGAGAGGTAGATTGTTCGCTCCATGATGCTGCTAGCAGTTACCTTCCTCCTCCACAGTTTCCACACCCATCCTTACATCCTCCATAACAAGTATCATCACAAGTTCCTTGACACGTTCCAGTACAAGCATTCTCACAAGAAGGACTCTCAAAACAATACTCGGGGATAAGCTCCATCCCCTCTACCCCAGCAATAGATGCATATAACACCTCGCGCACCCGTCCTAATTCCTTCAAATCAAACATGATATATCCTTTCAACAAAATTACTATTCACTATATCGCTACAGGTTATTTCCTGCCATTACAAATCCCATACTCTCACTAAAGTGCTCCAGTACATCTATCCTCACAAGCATTATCACAAGCCCCATAACAAGTTCCCGTACAACCATGCTCACATTGACTTCCAGCACAATATTCTGTTGGGCTCACCATATCCACTACCCCAGCAATAGATGCATATAGCATCTCGCGCACTCGCCCTAATTCATTCTCGTCAAACATAATTCGCTATTTGCTGCGTGACAACCGTCAGAAAATCACGCCACAAGTTTTTTTTTCCGCGGACATAGCCAAATATTTTAGGTAATTTTTGTAAAATACTTTCTATCTAAATAGTAATGTGTTGATTGTCAAAGATTACTGGATTATATAGATGATTGTGTAAGCATAACCTTACACACTTTTACAGACTCTATAATACATCAACGGCATAAAAAAAGCCACCCATTTTGGGTGGCTCTAAAAAGTTTGCAGTTTTAATTACACTTCTTATTTTGCGTAATCTTTACGCTATAGCTACCTCGGTTATTATCTTTCTTTTCCCAGATATACACCGTAAATTTATCAAGTACGCCAGTGCTCGAACTCTTCCCATCATAAGCGGGAATATTCTCGATTTGCTCACCACTTATGATATTTCCTTTGTATAAAATATAGAAATGAACAGTTACTTCGTAAGGTAAGTGATGTCGAAGAGTAATTTCCACAAATGGCTCATGATACATGTTTTCGCCTACTCTGTTTACAGAATATGTTATCCCTCCTGTTGATTCGCAACGGTCTCGCCCCCATACCATACTGATCCCACTAAAAAGGATAATCGTTAGTAGTACTAAAATTCTTTTCATTTCCCTTTTACTTTATCGCCGCTCCTATCAGACTTATGTTAAACAATCTGAATACTCTCGTATTCAACTGGCACAAAGTTTTTTTTTCGCGGATATAGCCAAATATTTCACCAATTTATTTTTCATCTAAATAGCAATATGTTGTTTATTAGATAAATGCGTTAGAATATTGAATTTGACGACTGTGTAAAATCAAAGCGAGAGAATCAGTTTTCGCCCCAACAAGGGACAATAGATAATATCAAATAGGAAGGGGGAGGCATGCCTCCCCCTACAAGAAACTGATGGGCACACGTTTAGCCCTACAATCTTGGTGTTCAATGTTTTATATTTGTAACACCAATAAATTGCAATATGTAGAATTGGGCAAGGCACGCAGTCGCCCTTACAGCGACCTTTAACACAGTAAATAAAAAAGCCTCCGCACTACTTTCATAATGCGGAGGCGCAAATTGGCAACGTCCTACTCTCCCACCCATTGCGGGCAGTACCATCGGCGCTGACGGGCTTAACTTCTCTGTTCGGGATGGGAAGAGGTGAGACCCCGTCGCTAAAGTCACCTTAAGACTTTTTAGTTCTACGACAAAACTATCTACAAAAAGTTAAAATAAAACGATAAAGAGAGAGTAACGACTCGCTCGCTACATCTACCTACAAAACAAATATGCTAAAGTTACACAAGAAGTCTATCGAGTCATTAGTATCAGTCGGCTGTGATGTTACCACCTATACACCTCTGACCTATCAACGTAGTAGTCTACTACGGCTCTCAAGGGAAACCTCATCTTAAGGTGGGCTTCGCGCTTAGATGCTTTCAGCGCTTATCCCAACCGAACATAGATACTCAGCAGTGCCGCTGGCGCGACAACTGATACACCAGAGGTTCGGTTGGGATAAGCGCTGAAAGCATCTAAGCGCGAAGCCCACCTTAAGATGAGGTTTCCCTTGAGAGCCGTAGTAGACTACTACGTTGATA
>CBDEMG010000052.1:0-19950 GCA_965240855.1 uncultured Bacteroidia bacterium
TGCGGGAAACGAGTTATCGGAATTGGTGTAAACTTTGATCCCGTGAAGCGAAACATCGGAGGTTGGGTGACAAAGATACTGGGAGAGGAGTAGAGTGGAAGTTTAATTTTTTTACACATATCATTGCTATAAAGAAACGGAGACACTATTATTTGTACGATATCTCCGTTTTCTATCATCAAAACAATACTAATTGCTGCGAATCATAGTGAGCAGCATTTTGAAACGTTCAATGGCATACACGGCATGAGGGTGTCTTGCGGGCATAATGATGCAATCGCCGCAATGTAATAGGTTGGGGTGTCCGTCGATACGAATCTCGGCAACACCATCGAGTACTTGTACTAGGGCATCGAACTGAGCTGTGTGCTCCGAGAGTTCTTGTCCTTTGTCGAACGCAAAGAGAGTGATATTGCCACCCTCACACTTCGTAACTTGTTTGCTTACCACGCCTCCCGAGGTATATTCAATAGAATTCTCGAGAGCTATCACTTTTGCTTTTTCGTATGTTTCCATAGAGAAATATTTTTATTTGTGATACGTACAATCAAAAAAAATGCAAATGTTGCCTTTTTTGAAGCTTAGCGCCAAAGCCTTCCCAATTTTCTTCGCGAAAATATAAAAAAGGGAGGGAGTAGAAAACTCCTTCCCTAAGAAATATTTGCATAAAAAAACAAATGACTACCATGCATAGAGAGGACGCCCTGCCATAAGAGCATTTACCTCGCTGCGCACATTGAGTATCTCTGCTTCGCTCTCAATATTCGAGAGCACGCGATCGATAAGATCTACCACTTTTACGATCTCCTCCTCTTTCAAACCGCGCGTGGTAATTGCTGGTGTACCTACGCGAATCCCCGAAGTCTGGAATGGACTACGGCTATCGAAGGGAACCATATTCTTATTGATGGTAATATCGGCTAGGACTAAGGTATTTTCTGCCTTTTTGCCTGTTAATTCAGGGAATTTCGAACGTAAATCGATCAGCATACAATGGTTGTCTGTTCCGCCAGAAACGATATTGTATCCTTTTTCTACAAAGCGTTTTGCCATAGCTTGTGCGTTCGCTCGAACCTGCTCTTGGTAGTGCTTAAACTCGGGCGTGAGAGCCTCGCCAAATGCTACAGCTTTGCCAGCAATAACGTGCTCTAGAGGTCCGCCCTGAATACCAGGGAACACGGCACTATTCACAATGGTCGACATTTTCTTTATAACGCCTTTTGGTGTAAGTTCGCCCCATGGGTTGTCAAAATCTTTACCGATGAGGATCATCCCCCCTCGAGGTCCTCGAAGCGTCTTGTGTGTAGTAGTGGTTACGATATGTGCGTATTTTGTTGGGTTCTCCAACAAGCCCGCTGCGATCATCCCTGCAGGGTGCGCCATATCGATCATTAACAAGGCTCCTACTTTATCTGCGATTTCACGCATCCGTTTGTAATCCCATTCGCGGCTGTAAGCCGATGCGCCTCCCACAATCAGTTTTGGCTTGTGCTTCTTAGCTTGCTCCTCCATCTCATCGTAATCTACGCGTCCAGTGTCTTCTCGTACGCGGTAAGAGGTCGCATTGAACCACTTTCCTGAGACATTTACAGGTGAGCCATGCGAGAGGTGTCCGCCATGTGACAAATCGAGCCCGAGGAATGTATCGCCTGGTTTCAAAATTGCCATAAAGGCCGCCATATTCGCTTGTGCGCCCGAGTGGGGTTGTACGTTGGCATACTCGCAGTTGTAGAGTTGGCATGCACGGTCAATAGCCAATTGCTCCACCTTATCTACGATTTGGCATCCACCGTAGTAACGAGCACCGGGGTAGCCCTCTGCATACTTATTGGTGAGCACTGATCCCATGGCAGCAAGTACCTGCTCGCTCACAAAATTTTCCGAAGCGATGAGCTCAATCCCATGCGACTGACGACTCTGTTCCTCGTGGATCAACGAAAAAATTTCTGAATCCCGTTTCATCTGCTAAAAGATTTAAAGCTCGTGGTAGGCTAGTACGCACGAGAACGATTACCTTCGATATAGTTGATATACGCTTGATTTGCCACTCGACTGCCGCCTGGGGTGGGGTAGTTTCCTGTAAAGTACCAGTCGCCCGTATCGTTCGGACACGCTAGGTGTAAATTTTCGACTGTTTGAAATTCGATTACCACCTCTGCTTGCATGTCTGGGTGACGGAGCATAATACCCATCTCAGCAGAGAGTTCCTCGGCTGAAAAAGGAGCATAGATCCGTTGTACACAATTTTCTACTTGCCGATCTTCTTTTGCATTTTCTCGCTTGCAAGCCTCGTAAACCTCAGTAATCAGGTGGCGTTTTCCGCCTTTTTTTAGCAAGGAGATAGCTGCACGAAAAGCGATTAAGTCCTCCATGCGTGCCATATCGATCCCATAACAGTCGGGGTAGCGTACTTGTGGAGAGCTGGAAACCACTACAATTTTTTTTGGACCGAGGCGATCCAGAATTCGGAGTATACTATCACGCAGGGTTGTTCCGCGTACGATAGAATCATCTATTACGACAAGCGAATCCTCGCCTTCGCATACAGTTCCGTAAGTAATGTCGTAGACGTGCGGTACGAGATCAGCTCGTGCGGATTCTTGTGCTATAAACGTACGGAGTTTAATATCCTTAACTGCAATTTTCTCTACACGGAGTCGATGACGCATAATCTCGCGAATACTCTCTTCGTCGTGTCTTCCTTGTACAAGATGTTCGATACGTTGCTCATCCAGCGCGCGTTCCAATCCTCTAACCATCCCGTAAAAGGCTGTCTCTGCAGTATTGGGAATGAACGAAAAAACGGTGTGATCAAAATCGCGATCAATTGCTTTCGCAATCTGTGGTGCTAGTAACTCGCCGAGTTTTAAGCGCTCGCGATAGATATCACGATCCGTACCTCGGGAGAAGTATATTCGCTCGAAACTGCATGAGCTGCGAGATTCAGGTTGACGCACTTGAATATGCTGCACGGTGCCATTCTTGCGAACTATGAGTGCATATCCAGGTGCGATTTCGTGTACGTCCTCCGTGCGCACATTCATCACAGTTTGAATTACGGGACGCTCACTTGCCACAACCGTCACCTCATCGTTGTCCATGTAGAAGGCAGGTCGTATTCCCCATGGATCTCGGCAGACAAAGCCATCACCATGCCCAATCAACCCCGCCATCGAATACCCGCCATCGAAATCCTTGGTGGCCTCTGTTAAGATCTGAGCAATATCTAGGTGTTGGGCGATGAGCTCGCTTATTTCTATGTTCGCGTGCCCAGCATCCTTGTATTGCCGGAAAAGTTTCTGATTGGCGTCGTCGAGGAAGTGTCCAAACTTTTCTAGCACGGTTACGGTGTCGGACAAATCCTGTGGATGTTGCCCCAGTGAAATCAACAAATTAAAGAGTTCGCGTGTGTTGGTGAGGTTGAAATTCCCTGCCATGACGAGGGTACGAGATTTCCAATTATTCGCGCGAATTTGTGGGTGTACATAGTTGATGCTTCCCCCTCCGTATGTGCCGTAACGTAGATGTCCTAGGAAGAGTTCGCCAGCAAAAGGGATATTTTGTTTTGCCCAAGCCACATCGTTTATTTGCGCTTCGGGGAGGGTATTCATGTAGGAATAGACCTCGGCAAAGACTCCTTTAATAGGTGTAGAGGAGTTGTTACGAGCCCGATCGATGTAGCGATACCCAGGTAATAAATCGAACTTTATGCTAGCAATACCTGCTCCATCTTGTCCACGGTTGTGTTGCTTTTCCATCAGGAGGTACATCTTCTGCAAACCGTAGCGCCATGTACCATATTTCTCTTGATAGTACTCAAGCGGCTTTTTTAAGCGTAAAAATGCTATGCCGCACTCGTGTTGAATAGAATCGCTCATCCACTAATCGCTTATTTCCAATTTCGGGAGCTTACAAGCCCTTTTTATACTATTAAACATCCCATCCTCATCTAACATGGTATGCCAATAGAGTATTTCAGGATAGCCTGATTCTCCAAAGATATTGTCCTCTACTCCTCTTAGAACAAATTTAGACCTTACTTTGTGCTTTGCAGCGCACTCCAAGACATAGCTACATACCCCCCCATGTTGTCTGTGTTCGTCAAACACAAAAACGATTTCAGCCGAGGCTACTGTAATCGCAACTAGAGCATCAGCCATACCATCTCCTAAAGTGCGAATCTGTAACACGGAGGCGAAAATATTACATTCTCTTTCCAGTTTGTGTGCAGCGTCTAATGCATAACTCACTAGTGCGCCTGAGGTTATAATTGCAATGGAACGTCCCACAAGGCTTTCACTAGTTCGCCATAATTTGGCTCCAGGTTGAAAAGGTTGATTGGGTGGAGTTAGATCGGGGATATCGTTCCGTCCGAAACGGAGATATACCGAACGTTCCATCGTACCCCCTAAATAGTAGCGAATGGCAGCAGCGGTCTCGTTCGCATCGCAGGGTAGTACGACAGTCATTTTAGGTAGTGCACGCATCACTGCTATATCTTCGAGCGATTGGTGAGAGCCCCCATCCTCTGCAGGAGAGAAACCAGCATGTGCACCTGCGATGAAAACGTTTAACCCATTGTAGCAGATACTCATCCGTATCTGATCCAAGGCGCGTGTTGTTATAAATGCAGCATACGAAGCCAAAATGGGGCGTTTACCACAAAGTGCGAGCCCTGCTGCAATACTTGCTGCATTTTGTTCAGCGATGCCTATAGAGAGGTATTGCGAAGGGAATTGCTTTCCGAAATCGTGAAGAAAAAGAGAACGAGTAATATCACACCCCAGTAGTATCACGTCGGAGTTAGCTGCTGCTACTTCTTTTACGCCTTGTGCAAAACCCTCGCGCATTGAATGGCGTTCTATCTCGTCCATAGCGGCTCTAGATTTATAGAACTCTTGCATGGAGTGACCTCTTCGTTATGCACTAGTTCCCTTGTTGTTTGTAGGACTCCCAAAAAACGATGGCGTTCCTCTTGCGAAGGTGCTTTACCATGCCACAAGCTCTGATTTTCTATTTCGGGAATTCCTTTTCCCATCACCGTATGGGCGAGAATTACTTTAGGTCGTTCTGAGTTCTTTTGCAAAGCGGCGCAGAGAGCAGAGCAATTATGTCCATCCTCTTCGATAACTTCCCATCCAAATGCTCGCCATTTAGCGGGTAAATCGCCAAGACACATTACCTCTTCGTTCGAACCATCGAGTTGTTGCCCATTCCAATCTACGATGGCAACTAAATTACGGAGCTTGTGGTGTGCAGCAAACATAGCCCCCTCCCAGATCTGTCCCTCCTGCAATTCACCGTCTCCTAGAAGTACGAAGACGTTATCGCCTTGCTCTCGTAGAGCATACGCAGCACCTGCTGCTATAGAGAGACCTTGACCGAGCGAACCACTGCCAGCAAAAAGTCCTAGGGTAGGTGGGTGATGCTTGCCTCCTATACTCGGATGTCCTTGCAAGTGGCTTCCGAATACACGTAGTTTTTTTAACTCCCAAGTAGGGAATTCTCCTCTACGTGCTAGAGCGGCATAGAGAAGAGGTGCTAGATGCCCAGCACTCAAAATAAAGGGGTAAACCTCCCTACCTCGAATAACCTTTTTGGAGAGAAAACCGCCAGCAAAGAGTGTGGCTAAAATATCTGCACTACTGAGACAGCCCCCAAGATGCCCAGAGCCAGCCTCCGCGATCATCGTCACTACATCCCGACGCAACTGAAAGGCAAATTCCTCGATACTATGCTGCTCCATGGCACTGAATATCAATTCGTTGCAGGGAAGTTGATGCGTTCGGTCACGACAAATGCTCTCGGGTAGGAATTCAACAACCGTTGTCGCAAAACGTAAGCTTCGAAACGTGTACGGCAATCCCCCACCGAGACCTTGTAGTAAGGAGAATCGAAAGTACGATAGGCTCGCAATCCCTCAAATTGCGATAGAACGCGCCCCATAATAGCTTCGCTCTCAGCACGAGCATTTTTTCCCAAATCGCGATAGATGCGAACTCGGAAACCATCTAGTCCTGGGTGTTGTGCATTGCGAGCACGATAATTCGATAAAGCTTCGGCCAGTTTACGCGGTTGCATGATTTCCACTTTACCTGCACCTTCAGACGACTCGCGAAGTAGGGAATAGATATCGGTCTCCTGCTTTATCTCCTGTGCTTGTACTCTAGAAAGAGTACAAAACACAAACAAGGAAAATAGTATTACCAGCTGTCTCATTTCCCTCTTTTATTTCATATACAAAGATATAGAAAGATCGCTTGTGTATTTTTGTCAATATCGCGCATCTCTAGGGGGATTTTAGACATCATGCTCAGCATTCTGTTGCTCTTGTGCTCTTACTTGTTCTTTTGCCGTTTGCCAGAGCGAGAGCATCTCTTCGAAGGACATCGAATGAAAATCGCGGTTCAGTGCTTGTACCGCTTGCTCCACGATATTGAAACGAGCGATAAATTTTCGGTTTGCCATCTCTAGTGCAAGGGCAGGATCGACGTGAATCTGGTGCGCTGCGTGGATAAGCGTAAAGAGGAGGTCGCCATATTCCTCTTGTATATGGGCAGGATTATGTTCTTGCAAGGCTTCTTGTAGTTCGTTGTACTCTTCCATTACTTTGCCCCAAACATCGTGTTTACTCCCCATGTCAAAGCCACTTGCATCGGCTTTCTCGGCGATACGCTGAGTCTTGGTGAATGGGGGCAGCGAATTCGGAAGTCCAGCAAATAAGGTTCGGTTTCCATCGTGTTCCTTAAGTTTAAGAGCTTCCCATTGCGCTTCAACCTCTTCTGGCGAGAGGTGCTCGTTGTTCTTAAAAACATGTGGATGCCGATAGATCATCTTCTGGTTTTCGATCTCAGCAATATCGCTTAATGAAAAACGCCCCTCTTCTTCGGCAATGATGGCATAAAAGAGTACATGCATGAGTAGATCGCCAAGCTCTTTTTTAATCTCAGCGTCGTTGTTATTGGTAATAGCCTCGGCTAGCTCGTATACCTCCTCTATTGTATATTGCACGAGCGAAGCAAAGGTCTGTTTAGCATTCCACGGACACTTTTTTCGAATTTGATGCATAGTGGCAATGAAAGCTTGAAGACTTGCATTCTCCTCTTGCGCATTGAGCTTTGAGTTGGTAGCCCGATCTTGCTCGATCGTTACTTGTACTCGATTTATCAATCCCCCCATTGCAGGGTTGAGTTTTGCTACTGTTACGGCAGCCCATTCCAGTCGTGTATAGTGTGCAAAGAGTGCAGAGAGAATACGTTCAGCCACATTCTCTAGTAGATTAGCTGTAATAGCCATCTGCTCTGCAACAATGTTGTACGCATCTTGATAGTTCAATGCGTCGTGGATATTATCAGTAGTGGCGGCTAGCGTATCGTTAGTACGCAATCGAAGATCTACTTCGAACCGATTACCCGTGATTTTTTCTTCGGAGTAACATCCATGGTTGGCATAGAAAGCCATCCCTTTGAGCTCGATAAGCATTGCTGTGCGTGCTATTGATTCGTATTTTTTGTATCAAGTTGTTGTAGAACGGTGTGCCCGAGTTCTTGCAAACTGGGGTATACTGTAGGAGCGAATTTTGAAATAGTTCGGAAAAATATAGCTTCCTGTTGTTCGTGCGAAAAGAATTTGTCGTTTAAGCCTGTTCGTTGAAAAACCGTGAGTATCACACTTACCAAGAGTGCAGTCTTGAGGACACCTAATAGGAGTCCAGCAAGCTTATCAACCCATCCCAAGAAGAGAATTTTTAGGATACGTTTTGCAAATTTACCAAGGAAGTATACACCGACTACTACCGCAGCAAAGATTAGGATAAAAGCTACGAGGTAGGCATTATCGCTCTGTAGCTGGAATTGTGTAGTAATACGGACTCCTACAAGGGTTGCAAAATGGATAGCGAGCCAAGTACCAATAAGTAGTCCTACAAACATGGTGACCTGCGAGATGAGACCTTTTTTGAACCCCATGAGCCCTCCAAGTGCGAGGAGAGCGATGAGTACAAGTTCTGAAATTTGCATTGAAGACTATTTGTTGCGCGCTACGAGGTAGTCGGCTAGCTCAAAGAGTGTACTTTTAGCGTTAGATTCAGGAATAAAAGCCAAAGTATTTTTTGCCTGTTCGGTTAGTTCAACTACTTTTTGTTCAGATCGCTCGAGGGCATTGGTTGAAAGTACCCAGTGGCTAACCTTTTGTCGAGCTCTAAGACTTTTTCGAGCTTTCCGAACCAGAATAAGCCATCTCTTTTGCTCCAAGGGTGCAAGCGTTTCAAGGGCGTAGAGGAGTGGGAGCGTCATTTTTCCTTCCTTAAGGTCGTTCCCCGGGAGTTTGCCTAGGAGAGGAGCAGATGAGAAATCTAGGATATCGTCACGAATCTGGAAAGCCATCCCGAGTAGAATTCCGAACTCTTTGAATTGAAGGACTGTGGTCTCTTCTGCGCCAGCCGAAAGAGCTCCCGTAGCAGTACACACAGCGAGGAGCTCGGCAGTCTTGGCTCGAATTACCCTGAAGTAGCCCTCTACATCGAGTTGCGATTTTCGAGCACGTCGTAGTTGTTCCAGTTCGCCGACACTCATCTGTTGTACGGCAGTATTCATATACTCGAGGAGCTTGTAGTGCCCTGTGCTCACTGCGAGTTTCAAGCCTTGGGCTAACAGATAGTCGCCTGCTAAGACGGCAGCCTTCGTCTTCCAGATTCGGTATACTGCAGGTAGACCTCGCCGGAGTTCTGCTTGATCTACCACATCGTCGTGTATGAGCGAGGCGTTGTGAATGAGTTCGATCATTGCGGCAGCAATTCGTGTCGTATCCGAAACTTCGCCGACCACGTGAGCCGAAAGGTAGACCAGTGCTGGGCGAAGCTGTTTACCACGATGCCGGAACAAATATTGTAGGATATAACTAATTGATTTTGAAGGGACTTCTTGTAATGTTGTATAAAACTCCTTGAATTCTTTAAGATCGTTTTCTATTGGAGAAAGAATCTCTTTCACATTGCGCATGTATATCTTCTTCTATTTTTCGTAGGCTAAATTAGCCTAATTTATTCAATTGTATAAGAAACTCCTTTTTGGGTATCTTTGCGTAGTTAGCCAAAATTGTTGTACAATGACGAGAGAAGAATTTCAGTCTGCTATCCTAGAGGGGATTCCCGCGACTTTACCTCCAGCGCGCCCAATCGATCCTAGTGTAAGCCATGCCCCTAAACGGAAGGATATCCTTTCTACTAAAGAGAAAAAATTAGCCTTGCGCAATGCTCTACGCTACTTTCCAGCTTCGTTGCATACGATGCTGGCTACAGAATTCTTAGAAGAGTTGAAGACCTATGGGCGAATCTATATGTATCGTTTCCGCCCAACGTACGAGATGTATGCTCGCCCTATAGAAGAGTATCCTGCGCGGTGTAAGCAGGCTGCTGCTATCATGCATATGATACAAAACAACCTCAATCCTGCCGTTGCACAACACCCCCATGAATTGATCACTTATGGAGGTAATGGAGCCGTCTTCCAGAATTGGGCACAATATTTACTTACGATGCAGTACTTAGCCCAAATGACAGATGAGCAGACTTTGGTTATGTACTCGGGCCATCCCATGGGGCTCTACCCTTCGCATAAAGAAGCTCCCCGTGTGGTAGTAACCAATGGGATGATGATCCCAAACTATTCAAAGCAAGACGACTGGGAACGGTTTAATGCCCTCGGGGTGACGCAATATGGGCAAATGACGGCAGGCTCGTATATGTACATAGGACCGCAGGGGATCGTTCATGGCACTACGATTACAGTACTCAATGCGGGTCGCATGCGTAAACCAGCGGACGCCGAAGATTTGCGGGGGATGTTATTCGTCTCCTCTGGACTAGGTGGTATGTCTGGAGCACAACCCAAGGCGGGTAAGATCTCAGGCGTTGTGAGTATTACGGCCGAAGTAAATCCGATGGCTACAAAAAAACGTCACGAACAAGGATGGGTAGATGAAGTCTTCGCTTCCTTAGATGAATTGATCCCACGCGTACGTAAGGCAGTCGCCGCCAAGGAAGTCGTTTCTATTGCTTATCAGGGGAATATTGTTGATCTGTGGGAGCGTCTGGAGAAAGAGAATATCAAAGTTGATTTGGGAAGCGACCAAACCTCACTTCACAATCCATTTGCTGGAGGATATTATCCTGCAGGGATGACCTTCGAAGAGGCGAACAAAATGATGGCTAGTGAGCCTGCAAAGTTTAAGGAGAAAGTCTACGAATCGCTGTGTCGACAAGCTAAGGCTATCAATACATTGGCAGAACGCGGTATGTATTTCTTCGATTATGGAAATGCCTTTTTACTGGAGGCTAGTCGTGCTGGAGCAGATGTGATGAACGCAGATAAATCAGGCTTTAAATATCCTTCGTATGTTCAAGATATCATGGGACCACAGTTCTTTGACTATGGTTTCGGACCTTTCCGTTGGGTATGTACATCGGCCAAACCTGAAGATTTGGCACTCACCGACAAGATAGCGCTGCAAGCACAAGAAGAGATTTTAAGACACGCACCGAAGGAGATACAAAATCAATTGCAAGACAATATTCTCTGGATACGCGAAGCTGCAGCCAACAAACTCGTAGTAGGTTCGCAGGCTCGTATCTTATATGCCGATGCAGAGGGACGTATTGCGATCGCAAAACGTTTTAATGAGGCAGTTCGGAAAGGGGAATTGAGTGCTCCTGTAGTGCTGGGGCGCGACCATCACGATGTCTCGGGTACGGATTCTCCCTATCGCGAGACTTCGAACATCTACGATGGGTCGCAATACTGTGCAGATATGGCGATCCAGAATGTAATAGGAGACTCTTTCCGAGGAGCAACATGGGTATCTATTCATAACGGAGGTGGAGTAGGCTGGGGGGAGGTGATTAACGGCGGATTTGGAATGGTGCTAGACGGTTCGGCGGAGGCTGATACTCGCTTGCAAAGGATGCTCTTCTGGGATGTGAACAATGGGATCTCTCGACGGAGTTGGGCACGTAACGCGAGTGCACGCTTTGCTATTGAGCGTGAGATGGGGCGCTCTCCTCAATTGAAAGTTACGCTCCCCAGTTTAGTAGAAGATGCGATACTAGATAAGTTAGATTTCTAGCATAACGAATTGCGAGAAATTAGAAAGCCACCCCAAAAGCAAGGGGTGGCTTTTTTTGTGTCCGAACTCGTAGATGCAATGGGATTAATTTCCTGAGGTTCGGAAAGAATCTGTAATAGGGATAACTGTAGGAGGTAATACGAGCACAGGCGCGGTCGACGTACTAATGAGTCGTTGCGATTTTTCACCAATCATAAATATATGGGGGGTACTCTTGTCGCGCATTGTAATCAAGACAAGTGGATCTTCAATCCGTTGTACATACTGATTTGTAAGGGCTACTAACTCCTCCTTTTCACCTCGGAAGGTTGTGTAGTTAAGATTGTGCTCTCTAAAGTAATCTTCGCATTGCGCTAAATATACATTGAGTTTTCGAAGTTCACCCTCGTCGTAGCCATTACTCGTTGTCACCAAGTGTATTGTTGCATTCCATTGCTTTGCAACTTGTACAGCAGTGGGGGCTTTTTGTCGACTCTCGAACGAGGTATCGAGGGGGAATATGAGGTTCTTGATGGCTGTAGGATGAATACCATGTCGGATGGTATACACGGGAGTCTCAGAAGCCGCAAGGATTTTTAGGGTATTACTCCCCAAGAAAAACTCTTCGAACCCTGAGGCGCCGTGTGTAGAAGTTACAATTACAGTCTCTTGGTAGCTCTTGGCTTTGGTAATAATTTCTTGATAGATTTTGCCTCGTTCTATTGTACATTCTATTGTAGCGGGGTGGGGGAGCGCAGAGGCTATTTTAGCGTGCAGCGTATTGAATTCTTTTTCGACAAGTTCCCGCTCGGCCTCCAAGCTCAAGTGAGCAAAATCGGGTTGGCGACGTTGTACATAGACGATGTGGATATCGGCAGTATACTGGTTGGCAAGCAACAAGGCGAGTGAAAGGCCATTATAAGCCTCTTCGGAGAAGTCGTAGGGTACGATTATGTGTTTCATGTAAAATCTGCGTTAAGGTGTACAAATATAGTTAGAATAAAAAAGATTATTACCTTTGCAGCGTTGTAGGAGACTACAACAAGAGTGTCTTGTCCTGTGGTGTAATTGGCAACACGTCTGACTCTGGATCAGAAAAGTCAAGGTTCGAGTCCTTGCAGGACAACCACGAAGTGAGTCCTAAGCGGATATGGCGAAATTGGTAGACGCGCTAGACTTAGGATCTAGTGCCGCGAGGCATGTGGGTTCGAGTCCCTCTATCCGCACAAGGTGATCCGAAAAAGACTGTACTAGAGTGCAGTCTTTTTTTGTAGGCAGGGAGTTGTATTGTACTTACAATAAGTAAGTAGCATTTTCTTGCGGGTTCATTTCTAGAATTCGTTCGTTAGTCAATAATTCATAAGCGTTGTTCGGTTTACTGTAAAAATCTACGTATAAGAAGGAGGCTACCTTACAGAATCGTCGGAGGTCTGTGCAACAAGCTGTATATTAGGCACACAGGCATTCCGAAAGTTTTTTATCTTTGTAAAGTGCAGAAATTTAAAAGGGAGAAGTTTTTTACATGTTATTCCATTTTCGTATGGTTGATCCTCTCGTGGATGGTTTTTTGCGCGAATATATCGTTGACTCTGAGATTACCTTCTTGAGCTTTCACCATTTTCTTTGCACCGATCTAAACCTCCAGAGTGAGGTGTTGATGTCTTTTTTTACGGCCGACGATAATTGGGAGAAGCAGTTGGAGCTTACGTTACTCGATATGGGGGAGTGCGATTGCGATATACCGACCTTACCCATGGAGAATGCGCGTCTGTGCGATGTACTCACAAAGCCAGGTGATCATCTTATTTTTTGCTTCGATATATTCCTTAATAGAGCGCTTTATCTCCAGCTCTTAGAAATCCAGCAGGCGAATTCTCCTACACAATCGTGTACATGCATTAACGCTCAAGGTAAGCCGCCAGCTCCTAGTCCCTCGATGGAAGATTCTGTACTTGCCGATTTCAACGAACTCTTCAGGTGAAAACAAACGCCTCTCCCATTTTTACACTCATTATACTCTACGGTGCTACGGGAGTAGGAAAAACGGCAACCGCACTCCAACTTGCCACCGAATTGGGGTGCGATGTTATCTCTTCAGATTCGCGACAGTGCTACCGCGAGATGTCTATAGGTACTGCACGACCTACCCCAGAGGAGTTACAAAAAGTCCCGCACCATTTTATTGGTACACATAGTATATCCGAACGATTTTCTGCAGGGCAATTTGAGTTAGAGGCGCTCACCATTATTGAACAACTGCAAAAAGTAAATTCCTGTGCCATTTTAACGGGAGGCTCTATGCTCTATATAGATGCTCTCCTTCATGGAATCGATAATTTTCCAGAGCCAGATCCGCTGCTTCGTAGCCAACTCTCGCAAATTCTTGCAGAAGAAGGCGTTGCTCCGCTCTATCGCCAGCTGGAAAAATGTGATCCCACTACGGCGCAATACATAGATCGAACCAATGGTGCACGTGTGCTTAGAGCACTCGAGGTTTCGCTACAGACGGGGATTCCCTATAGTGCTTGGCTTAAAAAAACGCGGCCTCGAAGACCGTTTACTCCTCTTCAGGTGGGTTTATTACGCTCTGCAGATGTCTTACACCAACGAATTAACCAGCGAGTAGACGTTATGCTTGCACGAGGGTTAGTGGAAGAAGCCAAACGGCTATATCCTTACCGTGCACTTCCTGCTTTACAAACGGTAGGCTACAACGAACTCTTTGAATATTTCGATGGCACACTCTCGCTCGAACAAGCTATCGAGAAAATTAAAATCCATACGCGACAGTATGCACGTCGACAGATGCAATGGTGGAAACGGAATAGAGATATTACGTGGTTCGATGCAGAAGACTATACAAGCTTACGTAACTTTGTGAGCGAAGCACTAGAATCGGAGCAAGAGTAAGTAATCGTTCCCATAATATTGCAAGGCGCAGGAGATGGAAAAGAAGAAACTTTGTATTGTAGTTGCGGTATACAACCGTCCCGACGAATTGCAAGAACTCCTTGAGAGCTTAGTGCATCAAACGGAAAAAGCTTTTGGTGTGGTTGTAATTGAAGATGGCTCGCAGAAGAATTCGGATCGGGTTTGCCAAAACTATGTCGAGTCGTTAGATTTACTCTACTACCGCCAAGAAAATACTGGACCAGCACTTGCTCGTAATACGGGAGTAGAACTCATAGCTACAAACTACGACTATATACTTTTTGTGGATTCCGATTGTACACTCCCGCCACAATACATCCAGATCTGCTATCAGTGGCTAGCCTCTTGCCCTAATGTGCAACTTTGGGGAGGCCCGGATGCTTGGGACGACAATTTTTCTCTTATCCAGAAAGCCATAAGTTATGCTATGACCTCGCCCTATAGTACAGGCGGTATTCGAGGTGGTAGCGAGAAAACAGATAAATTCTATCCTCGGACCTTTAATATGGGAGTGCTTCTTGCAGCCTTTCGAGCAGTAAACGGCTTTCGCGATCTCCGTTATGGCGAAGATCTAGATCTGAGTATGCGTCTGTTAGAGGCGGGTTATACCTCCCAACTCCTCCCACAGCTCTTTGTCTATCACAAACGGCGTACTTCGTGGCGAAGTTTCTTTTGGCAGGTGTTTCACTCGGGTTCGGCTCGTATTATGCTAGTGCGTTCTCACCCAAAGACACTCAAACTCGTACATGCACTACCTTCGCTCGGGGTTCTTTTCTTTCTCTGTTTGCTCTGTATCCCTCTCTCGCGTTGGCAATACGTAGTGCTTGGAATGGGGAGTCTTCTCTACGTACTTGTTCTTTTCTCTGATGCCTACAAACGTTTTCATAGCAGCATATTAGCGCTAAAAAGTGTCTTCGCATGTGCGATTATGCTCTTGGGTTACGGACTTGGATTCTTTGCAGCATGTCTCGGAATTGTGCGCCATAAAAAGAAAAATTAACTATTCCTATGCGTTCCTCTATACTCGATGCTTCGATCGCAGTACTACGACTCCGTCCGAAATGGGTAGAAGTGCTGGAGAGCGAGCTGGATATTCATACTTTGGAGGATCTTCTTTTTTACACTCCGTTCCGCTACAATGACCGTAGCAAAATCATACGCTATGCCGAAATTCGAAGTGCAGAGACTCCCGTCCAGCTGAGTGCCACACTTATCCATATTTCCTATGTAGGCGAGGGCACGAAGAAACGTCTTGAAGCGCGATTTCAGGATGAGAGTGGAACTTTTATCGCCACCTTTTTCAAAGGGCAACAGTACATATACAAGCAGCTCCACATAGGTTTGCGCTATGTAATCTTTGGGAAGCCGAATCAGTTTAGACATACTTTTAGCTTTGTACATCCCGAAATTGAAGCACTCTCCGAAGTGCGTACCCCCAATTTAGGTTTCGAGGCGATTTATGAAATCCCCGAGAGTCTTAAAAAAGTGCATCTCCACTCCAAACAGCTAAATAATATACAGGCTACTTGTCTCCATTTTGTGGATGGAAAAGTAGAAGAGCTCCTCCCTACCGAGGTCTTAGAGCAATACAATCTTATGTCGCGCAACGAGGCTTTTATCCGACTCCATTTTCCTCGTAACGAAAGAGAAGCAGTAAGAGCTCGTGAGCGCTTTAAATATGAGGAGTGGTTTCTGCTTCAACTCGAGCAGGCGGAGTTTATCGTACGCGAGGCCTCGGTAAAAGGGATTGTTTGTCAGCAAGTAGGAAATCTTTTCAATGGATTCTATAAGGAACATCTTGCCTTTGCATTAACCGAGGCTCAAAAACGAGTACTCCGCGATATACATGCCGACATGAAAAGTGGAAGACAGATGAATCGGCTTCTTCAAGGCGATGTGGGGAGTGGGAAAACACTCGTAGCACTTTTTTCACTTTTACTGGCTGCCGACAATCATCTTCAGGGATGTTTGATGGCTCCTACCGAGATCCTAGCTACACAGCACTATAAAAGTATCTCTCGGATGTTGGGTGAGATGCCTGTACGCGTAGCACTACTTACGGGGAGTACATCTATTAAGGAACGTCGCGAGATACACCGTGGGCTCGAGGATGGCTCTATACAGATTATTGTCGGAACCCACGCACTCATCGAAGATTCGGTAACGTTCTTTAACCTCGGTCTTGTGATTGTAGATGAGCAACACCGTTTTGGCGTGGCGCAACGTGCGAAACTTTGGAGTAAGAACCCAGAGATTATGCCCCATATTCTTGTAATGTCAGCTACACCAATACCACGTACACTGGCGCTAACGCTCTATGCTGGACTCGATATTAGTATTATTGATGAGCTTCCTGCAGGACGGAAACCGATTGCGACCTACATAGTTCGAGAGGATCAGCGCATAAGACTCTATAAAAAGCTTCGCGAAGAGATTGACAATGGGCATCAGGTCTATTTTGTCTTCCCATTAGTCAACGAATCGGAAGCACTTGATCTACAAAGTGCCACGGAGGGCTTTGTACACTTGCAGAACATTTTCCCTCAGTACAAAATAGGACTCCTTCATGGCCAAATGCCTACAGACGAAAAAGAGGTGGTAATGCGTCTTTTTGCCTCGGGCGAACTCAATATTCTCGTAGCAACTACGGTGATAGAAGTCGGCGTGGATGTACCCAACGCAACTATTATAGTCATAGAGGAGGCACAACGTTTCGGTCTTACACAATTGCACCAGTTACGCGGACGCGTTGGGCGAGGAGCGAGTAAGAGTTATTGCTTCCTTATGACTCGCTACGATATTCATGCGCATACTCTGGCGCGTTTGAAAGTTATGGAGGCAACAAACGATGGTTTTCGGATCGCGGAAGAAGATCTTCGTTTACGCGGTTACGGCGAACTGAATGGATTGCAACAAAGTGGTAAATCGACAGGACTCCTTTTTGGAAAAGTTGCCGAGGATGCTGAGATTATTCAAAAGATGCGAGAGGCTGTACGTACCCTCTATAGCCAAAACCCAACACTGGTAGGCGACGAGTACCATTTGCTACGCGAGAGAATCCAACGCCGTAAAGAGCGAAGAGATCCAAACATTGTGAAGGTAGGGTAGTGTATATGGGAAGTTTGCTAGCCTTCTAGAGTATGGGCGTAAGGATATGCAGTACTCGACTAAATACTTGCATCGATAGCTTTTACAGGGTCTAGATTTGCTGCATTGCGGGCAGGAATATACCCAGAGATTATACCAATCCCCATAGAGAGTAGAAGACCTACCAGTAGGTGTACAAAAGAGAAAACGAGTGCGAAACTAGAAATACTACCTACTAGAGTAGCGATGAGTCGAAGTAGCAACAGTCCAAAAATTCCACCCAGCAGGGATAGCAACGTAGATTCGAATAGAAATTGTAGCAAGATAAACCACTTTTTAGCTCCGAGTGATTTCTGGATTCCGATAATCTTCATCCGCTCTTTTACCGAGACGAACATAATGTTCGCAATTCCAAACCCTCCAACGAGGATTGAGAGTCCGCCTATCAGAATTCCCGCCAAGTTGAGGTTTGCAAAGATGTTGTTGAGTTGATTTTGCATAGCATCGAGCGAATTGAGCGAGAAGTTATCTTTTTGGGTAGGTCGGAGACCCCTATGAGCTCGGAGTACTTGTCGTACATCCTCTCGGAATTCTTCTTGTGAGATCCCTGCCAAAGCACTCGCTGCGATGGAAGCGCGCGCCCAACGTGTGTTGACTATACGACGAATGTAGTTATAGGGTAGGAGTACATGATTATCGATCGACTGACCGATAGTGACCGAGCCTTGTTCTTCTGCTATCCCAACGACTTGTACCGGGAATCCTGCTACTTTTATTGTTTTTCCTATAGCATTCCCCTCTGGGAAAAACTGGTAGGCTAGTGTATGTCCGAGTACTGTGACGCCCGATCCGAACTCAAACTCTTGTGTGGAAAAGAAACGTCCTTTTTCGATCTCTACATTGTAAACTTTTGTATACTCGGGCGTAAAACCATGTACACGAGTCCCCTCCGTGCGCAGTCGCTTATACTCTATTACACTCTGTGTAGTAATATCCATTCCTACAGAGGCGATACAGCGCCCGTTGTTCTTTAGTGCGAGATAGTCCAAGTAATTGGGTTGTGGACGACGCATATATTCCCACCAAGGCGTATTAGGACCTCCATTCCAAGGCCATTTCTCTACATAGACGATATCGTTTCCTAGACGGCTCAAGGAGTTTGCAACTCCGAGCTTCATCGAATCGATTACTATAAAAATGGCGACGATTGTAAAAATCCCAATGGTGACTCCAAGCAACGATAGAAAGGTGCGAAGTTTATTGTTTTGTATATATTGTAGTACAAAGCGCAAGGCATCGACGATAAAACCGCGTAGTAGATTGAATCGTCTCATGAAGTGTCTTATGTCCATCTCCCATCTGTTGTGCTAAGATGACGTAAAAATACAAAAAAGGCGATGTCCGTATTACGTTTGGGCATCGCCTTTCACCACTAAAAATTGAGAAAATCGCGATTAGCTATTGTAGGCTGCAATCACATCATCGGGTTTGATGGGAATCTGCTTTTCGCCCAAAATTCTGCACCCTGTATCGGTAATTACAATATCGTCCTCTAGACGAATCCCACCGAAGGTTAGGAACGATTCGAGTCGATCGAAATTGATAAATGCAGCATTGGTATTTGAGTTCTTCCAGTTTGCTATTAATGCAGGTATGAAGTATATACCAGGTTCTACGGTGACCACATAATTCTTTTGTAGTCTACGCCCGAAACGCAAGGCAGATAAGCCGAATTGCTCGCTGGCTTTTATTTCTTCGTCAAAGCCTACGTATTTCTGATCGAGCCCCTCCATGTCGTGCGTATCCATCCCCATCATATGCCCTAAGCCGTGGGGCATAAATAAGGCATGTGCACCATTAGCAACCGATTCGTCGATATTTCCCTTCATCAACCCCATTTCTTGCAATCCTTCCGTAATCTTTCTACAAGCTTCGAGATGAATATCGCGATATGGGATGCCAGGCTTTGCCTTCTCTATCGCAATGTCGTGCGCTGCAAGAACAGTGTTGTATACAGCCAACTGTTCGGGTGTAAAACGACCATTTACGGGCGTTACACGTGTGTGATCCGAGGCGTAGTGTAGTTCGGACTCCGCGCCACAATCTACAAGCAATAAACGTCCATCTGACAACGTTTGTGAGTGTTTTTCGTTGTGAAGTGTTTCGCCATTTTGCGAAAGGATTGTTGCAAACGAAGTCATATACCCGTAGCTATGTGCAATCCCCTCGAGGACTCCCGCCATCTCGTGCTCTTTTACACCAGGGCTTGCCATGCGCATAGCAGTTACTTGCATAGCATATCCTACTTCTGCGACACGATCGAGTTCGTTTATTTCGCATTCCTGTTTAATCGAACGTTGTGCTATCACGGCTAGGCGTAGTTCGTGCGATACGTAGTTCTCGATAACTTTTTTGTTGGGGAGTACGCCCAAGATCTCACTTAGAGTAAGAAGATGTTCTGCTCGGTAGGGAGGTAAAAAATGTACAGGAACACCTTTCTTGATCGTTTTTGCGATATCTTTCTGTAAATTCTTGAGGGGACTCACGTTTTTCACCTCAACAAGAGCTCCTAGTTCTGCCAGCGTGGGCTGTTCTCCCTCCCAGATAACGTCTTCGATTTCTAAATCGTCGCCGTAGAGGATATCGAGACCATTATCTAAGTCCATCACGGCTGCGAGTCCAGGTTTATCGATACCGAAATAGTAAAGAAAATTGCTATCTTGACGGAATTTGTAACAATTGCTGGGGTAATTAATTGGTGAATTCGTATTACCTAGGAAGAGAATTATACCCTTGCGAATTACGTTTCGTAATTCGTCTCTACGAGCTTTA
>CBDEMG010000053.1:0-6215 GCA_965240855.1 uncultured Bacteroidia bacterium
GTAGTGTTTTCGATCGTTAGTGCGCCCGACGATCCGAGATAGATCGCTGCTACGTGTTCTGTTTTGAGGGTAAGCTTTCCAGAGCCTTCTAAGGTGGTGCTGTGGAGTAATTCCAGCGGCGAGAAGTTTTCGCCCTCCAACGTATTCTCTCCCGCAACAACAATTTTCAGATTGTCGAGCCCTTCATTTTTAATTGCGCACTTATCCTGTCCCGTTGTGATCTTCACATTCTTGAGGGTTAGAATCTTTGCTATGGGGTCGTAGCGAAATACATCGGCCGACTTTACGCCATTGTCTATCGTACTGAGATTGTTGCAATTCTCCGAAGTTACAGCAACGCCACATACCTTTAGTTTGTATTCGCCCTGTTGTACAATTTTCACAACTTTCGCTGTGCTGTTCGTATTATCTACAATCGCTTTTTGCGTCGCCTCAAATCGCCCGCCAGTTGGAGCTATCATCGTACACGTCCGGAGGTTGAAGTCCTTCAAATTCTTTGTAGCGGCTTCTGTGCCCTCAAGGAGGATATTCGAATACATAACCACTACTTTTTCATTATTCTTCCCTTCTATGCAAGTCTTCGCTTGTACAGTGAGGTAAGAGCCAGAAATTGTAAATATCGCCGCTTTATCAAGCTCGATGGCAGAATGGGGTGCTTTAAGCGTAAGCGTCCCTTTCCCTTCTACGGTTGTATTACTCCAGAGGGTTAGCCCTTCTGCTACGTTCTTGCCTTCTAGTGCTATCGTAAGCCCGTCAATACCCTCGTTCTTAATCACATTCCGCCCATCTCCAGCTTTCAACTTTACATCCTTTAGGGTTAAGACGTTGGTTGCAGGATCGAATCGCATCTCTCCTGCCGACTCCACGCAAGCTAACTTACTCAAGTCGTTGAAATTCTTCGCTGTAACAGCCTCGCCGCCAATTTGGAGTTTATAGGTTTCGTTTGCTCGTATTATTCTGACAGATTTGGCAATGTTGTTCGTCTTATCTGTAATTGTTTTCTGCGTCTTGTCGAATTTTGCGCCTTCTGGGTTGGCATATATGCAGTTTGTTAGCTCGAAGTCTGCAAGATTTTTTACTGCAGATTCCGAACCATCGAGAGCCACGAGCGCGTTCGTCACTTTTACTTTTTGTGTGCCATTCCCATGTATACCATGACGCCCCGTGGTGACGAGGGAGATATCCCGAATTGAAAGTTCTTCTGCTCTGTCAAAATAGATTGCTTCAGCGCTCTCCGCTCTGAGTTCTAGCTTCCCATTCCCTTCGATATGCGTGTTTCTGTACAATTCCAGTGGGGACCAATTTTTGCCTTCCACTGTATTCACACCCTCCACTACAATCTTCAAATTGTCGATGCCTTCATTTTTTATAGCCCAGTTGTCGCGTCCTGTCGCGATGCTCACATTTTTCAAGGTCAGCACCTTGTCTATGGGGTCGTATAGAAACACATCGACCGTCCCAACGCCACTAATTTTGTCTAATTTGTCGCAGTTCTTCCAAGTAACAGGAACGCCACAAATCTTTAGCTCGTAGTTATCCTGTTTTATCAGTTTTACAACCTTTGCGATGTTGTTCGTATTATCTACGATGGCTTTTTGCGTCGCCTCAAATTTCCCGTCACTGGGGATTATCATACGACAAGCCTCGTTCTCGAATCCTGACAAGCCTTTTGTGGCAGCGACGGAGCCTTCTAGTCTCATATCAGAACTCCTGATAGTAAACTTCTCTTTATCGTGACCCGCGAGCGCGTACTTACCAGTAGCTACGACGTCTATATTAGAAATGGTGAGAGCCGCCGCTTTATCAAGCTCGATGGCAGAATTGGGTGACTTAAGCGTAAGCTTTCCTCGGCCATCTATGGTGGTATTACGCCAGAGGGTCAGTCCTTCTACAAAGTTCTCTCCTTCTAGTGCAATGCTGAGCCCGTCGATACCCTCGTTCTTAATCACATTCGCCCCATCTCCAGATTTCAACTTTACGTTCTTCATGGTGAGAACATTATGTAATGGCTCAAATTTGAATATCTCTGCCGACTCTACGCAAGCGAGCATTCTCAAATCGTCGGTATTCGTAGCATTAACCGTCTCACCTCCTATTGCTAGTTTATAGACATCTCCCTCTCGCGCTATTTTGACAGTTTTGGACACTTCGTCCTTGCTGTCTGTAATAGTCTTCTTTGTCTTATCGAATTTCGCACCAGCGGGGGCGGTAAATTGGCAGTGGTTTAGCGCGATGTCTCCAAGATTTTTTGTTGCAGATTCCGAACCAGTGAGAGACACGAGCGCGTTCTTTATTTTTATCTTCTCCGTACCATTATTCCCATGCATACCATGACTCCCCTTGGCGATGAGGGTTATGTCGCTTATTGAGAGTTCCTCTGCTTTGTCAATATAGATTGCTTCGGCTTTATCCGAATTGAGCTTAAGTGTCCCATTCCCTTCGATACTTGTGTTTTTGCAAAGCTTCAGTGGAGAGCGGTTTATGCATCTCACGGTATTCACACCCTCCACAACAATCTTCAGATTGTCGATGCCTTCATTTATTATAGACATATCATTTACATTTGTGATACGTACGTCTTCCATGAATAGCACCTTGTCTACGGGATCATATTTAAATGTTTTTCGATCGGTTACGCCGTCCATGTTTATTAGATCCTGGCAAGTATAAAAAGTAACATACTGATAACCGATCTTTAATTTGTAGTTGCCCCGTTGTGCAATTAATACCAATTTCACGGTTTTAGCATACTTATCGATGAAAGTCTTTTTCGCCTCTTCAAAATGAGCGCCTACGGGATCTATAATACCGCTCCCCTCAAGTTTGAAATCAGCGATGCCTTTCGCAGCGGCTTCCGCACCATTCAGTTTAATATTAGCATTCTTTACTGTCACTTTTTCTTTGTCGTGCCCTACGATTCCATATTTGCTTTCTGTTGCAAGCGAGAGGTTTGAAATGGTAAGCACCGCCTTCTTATCAAGCTCGATGGCAGAAGTGGTTGCCTTGAGCCTAAGCATTCCAGTGCCTTCCAGCTTAGTATTACTCCAGAGGGTTAGCCCTTCTGCAAAGTTCTCTCCTTCTAGTGCAATGCTGAGCCCGTTGATATCCTCGTTCTTAATCACATTCGCCCCACTTCCAGACTTCAACTTGACGTTCTTCATGGTGAGAACCTTATTTTGGGGGTCGAATTTGAATATCTCTGCCGACTCTACGCAAGCGAGCTTACGCAAATCGTCTTGATTCGTAGCATTTACAGCCACTCCCCCAATCTGGAGTTTATAGTTTGCACCCCCTCGCAAGCTCGTAACCGCTTTGGCGACATTGCCTTGGCTTTCTCTAATTGTCTTCTTTGCTAGCGCGAAGTCTGCAAGATTTTCTCTTGCTGCTTTGAGTGGAGTACTACTAAGCAAGAAGCTAGTAAGACTAAGTAGTAGCCATCCCACTGCACGTGTTATTCTCATTTCTCTAAATGTTTTTAAAACGTTAAATAATAACTTCTGAAATTACCAACTTCAGGTGGCTAAAGTGTTTCAAAAACAAAAAAAAACGTTGCACTTATGCAAAATACTGTTTTTCAATTATTTACTTCAATAAGTAAAGTAAAAAGCATGTTGGTTCTATCGGTCTTTGCAGACGAGTGCGGCGGTCGCAAACCGACAGGTTGCGGCGCAAAGCGCTCCTTACGCCTGATGTATATGTGTTGCACTTGCAACACAGCGGAGGGTTGCCTACCCTCCGTTAAAATAAACGTGCACACCTTGGTGCGCACGGACTGCAGATGAATGGCTTTTGTGGGGGTGAAACCTCCACGTTAATCTTAACGGCGGGTTACCCACCCGCCGTTAACCCCGTTTGAATAACGGGGGTGTAGAACTCCCTTCACAGGGCGAGTATTTCCAGCACGGTGGTGGCAACCCTGTGCTACGTCACAAAATTCCCTCATACACGCACTAACCGCTTGTCGCAGTAATCGCCAGTCTGACGTAAAGACTGGGGGTAGCAAAGCCACCACAGTAACCCTAGCGGTGTGTTGTATCGCGTCGCGTTTGCAGACCGTGCGACAACAAATAAAAGAATTTACAGCGATCGAAGTAACCCCTCCAGAGAAACCTTTGGCTCGAGCATCTCACGAAGATGGGATGCGGCTACACGGGTTTGTTCCATCGAATCGCGCTCGCGGACTGTCACCGTACCATCCTCTAGGGTTTGGTTGTCTATCGTTACACAGTAGGGAGTCCCTATCGCATCCTGACGGCGATACCGCTTTCCTACCGAGTCTTTCTCCTCGTAGTAACACTCCATGCCCCACTTCAAATCGTCTAGAATCTTGTGTGCATATTCTGGCATACCGTCCTTCCGTACTAATGGTAAGATGGCTACTTTAATGGGAGCCATCGCAGTAGGCAGACGCAAGACTTTGCGCAAATCCTCCTTACCATCTTCACCAACAATTTTTTCCTCAGAGTAAGCACCAGAGAGCAGAGCAAGAATAGCACGATCGAGACCGATCGAAGTCTCTACTACATAGGGCACATAACTCTCGTTACGATCTGGATCAAAATACTGGAGCTTTTTACCCGAGAAACGCTGATGGTTCGAAAGGTCGAAATCGGTCCGCGAATGAATGCCCTCTACCTCCTTAAAACCGAAGGGGAATTTGTACTCAATATCGCACGCAGCATTCGCATAGTGAGCCAACTTATCGTGAGGATGATAACGATAGTTTTCACTCCCAAGACCTAGGGCTTCGTGCCATCGAAGGCGGTGTGCCTTCCAATATTCAAACCACTCCATCTCAGTGCCCGGTGCTACAAAAAACTGCATTTCCATCTGTTCGAACTCTCGCATACGGAAGGTAAACTGACGGGCAACTATCTCGTTACGAAAGGCTTTACCTACCTGAGCAATTCCAAAGGGGATACGCATACGTCCCGTTTTTTGTACGTTTAGAAAATTCACAAATATCCCCTGCGCAGTCTCCGGACGTAAATAGAGTTCGCTGGCCTCCTCGCTTACCGAGCCAAGCTTTGTTGCAAACATCAAATTGAATTGACGCACCTCGGTCCAGTTCCTAGTACCTGAAATAGGACACACTATCTCAAGATCCTCGATGAGTTTCCCAAATGCTGCGAGATCGTTACGCTCCATAGCATCCACCATACGAGCACGAGCCGAATCAATTCCTTTTTGCCACTCGAGTACTCGCGCATTAGTCGTTAGGAATTGCACTCTATCAAAAGCCTCTCCAAAGCGTTTTGCAGCCTTAGCAACCTCTTTCTCTATCTTTTCCTCCTGCTTTGCTATCCATTCCTCTACCAGTACATCTGCTCGATAGCGCTTCTTGCTATCGCGATTATCTATTAGGGGATCGTTAAATGCACTCAGATGTCCAGAGGCTTCCCATATTTTAGGGTGCATAAATATTGCGGAATCAATCCCTACAATATTGGTATGCAGGCGCGTCATAGCTTCCCACCAGTAGCGCCGGATATTGAGTTTCAAGGCGGTACCGTATTGTCCATAATCGTAGACCGCACTCAAACCGTCGTATATCTCACTGCTCTGGAAAATAAAACCATACTCTTTGCAATGCGCGACCAAACTCTTAAAGAGATCCTCTTGTGCCATTCCCTATTCGTTATTATCTAGCACAAAAATAGGAAATGATAAACACTCTCCTCCCTACACAGCTATACTCTCCCTTCGTTTATCTAGTGAAATCTATTTCTACAGCTCATTGGGATGCACACAACAATAGGAAGATGTATCAAAATCAAATGATTAATCATACGTACTTTACCTTTTTACCAAGCATGCCTTATTTGATTAATAATCTCGCCTAAAATACGAGAATAACTTGTCACAAATCCCTCCTTCCTGTTTCAGGCAGCAGGGGAGGCCACCGCCATGCTAGAAATACTCGCCCCACAAGGGGGCTTAAACAGACCCGCTTGTCGCACTCACGCCGTCTGCTAAGACCGCCGCTAAGATTAATGTGGAGGCCTCGCCACCACGAACATCAAAACAGGAATCGCTTGTCGCAGTCACGCCGTCTGCTGAGACCCTGCGCGCTCAGCGTGCAGGTTTATCTTAACGGAGGGTTGCCCACCCTCCGTATCGTTGCAAGTGCAACGATACAATACGTATCTCAGAATTCCGGACAGGGCATGCCCTGTCCCTACACACCTGCAGCACGGGGTTCCCACCGCCGTGCT
>CBDEMG010000054.1:0-9805 GCA_965240855.1 uncultured Bacteroidia bacterium
GTTCCAGTGGCAGGATCCAGAATCTGCAAGCGGTGCACTCGTTTAGAAGACTTACCTTCAACCCAACTCCTATCAGCCAAACCATCGCGTAACTCGAAATCGCGTTGCAAAATTTCATCTACCATACGGACTATAAACTCAACCACAGGGGCAGGAGTATAGTACACTCCGCGCGCCTTACGCCGCTCGGGGTTGTAAGCCGATAGGAAATCCTCGTAAAAAAGCATGATGGGATCGCGCTCCGCACGGTGCGAATCGAGAAGCATGCGAACATCTGTTGCGCCGAATACCCCCACAAGGTCATCAATTATCCAAGCAACGCGTTCATCTAAATTATAGACCCCAATATGTTGGAAAAGTTCCCGCAAGAAAGGGTTGCTTTGAGGGATTAACTCTGCAGCAGCCTTACGAGTAAATTTATCCGAAGTTTGGTCGTGATATCGTGCCGCAAAGAGTCCGTAGACGAGCGTCTGAGCATACCAGTCGGCAAACTCTGCAGGATTGACATCGCTCATTAAAACCTCCCTCATACGCCCCAGTTGTTTGAGCAACTTCTGTCCATCCCTACTCTCCTTATCGTTCAAGATAATTGCAATCGAACTTGCTAAGAGTTGCGCCTTGCCAGCCATCAATAGCGCCAACCGTTTGGGAGAGGTTACTGGAATAGGTTGTGCATCGCGCAGGTGAGCAACGAACTCGGCTAACCTTGACTCTGCCTCGGGAAGGAGGGTAAGGTGATCGCCATCCTGTTCTGCTACCCGAACATCGAACAAGCATTCGCCAGATTGGTAAAGAAGGAATCGCAAAAAATCGGTAAATACAACACAATCAAGTCCTTGCTTGTAGCGAGCAAACTGCTCCTTGTTTTGTTTCAACCCCCGAAGATCGGGGTCGCCAATGTCTTTAGTTTCGAAATAGGCGACGGGAATAGCGTCCTTGCCCAACAAGACGATATCGGGCGCACCACACGCTATCCGTTTCGGTTCGTTGATAATAGTGAATTTCTTGAGCTCGTCCAACGACTTTAAAAACTCTACAAGAATCTGGCGGAGACTATGTTCGGTTGTCACCCCTGTTTTGTACTCTTGTTCTAGACGCGCTATGTAGTTTTGCAGATGGTTCATGAATTGCGGTGGCATTGTATTCAAAAATACTACAATTTCTGTGCGTTACATTTACAAACTGAGTAACTCCAACGTAACAATACTACGCCACTACAATCAGTTAATTGCATCTAATACAACAACTGCTTTGCACAAATTTCTCCATATACTAAGACGACAGCGCAATATACAACTCGCCGCTAATATCACAAGGTGTCGTCTGCTAAACTCTTCGCAAACGTCACTCAACAAGATATAAGTAAGCACTATCTTCCGTGAATGGAGTACCCCGCTGCAACTATTGTTTGATACCTTCAAACGTTAATCCTGCGAGTTAATCCAACGATTGTCCGGATTGTAGAGCACGTTGCGCTAAATGACCGAGGGCAAGTGGATCGAGATCTAAAAAGAAATAATGAAGAGGGTCTACCGCTTCTCCATGAAAATGCACTTCGTAATGCAAATGTGGAGCCATGCTCATACCTGAATTTCCCACAGTTCCTACGATATCGCCTTGCGCGATGTGCTGACCAGTACGAACCTTCAACTCATCTAAATGAGCATACAATGTCGTATAACCATTCCCATGATCCAAAGCTACTGTATTCCCTAATCCACGTTTCGAAGTAGAGAGATTTGTAACGATCCCAGCCGCCGTTGCTCGAACAGGATTCCCTACATTGGATGCAAAATCTACTCCTTCGTGCATCTTTAAAACCTTGTAAAAGGGATGCATACGCATACCAAAAGGAGCAGCAATTCGAGTTGAATGAGCATTCGAGAGAGGGAGAATCGATGGAATATTCTTTACAAATTCATGAGATGCTTGTGCAAGCATTATCAGTGTGTCAAACGAGACGGAAATATCCGCAACATCCATTACAACATCGTGCAACAAACTACTCGTACGACTGACTATAGAATCTGCTCCCTTCTCTCTCAAATTTTTAAAGAGAGAATTTACCATACGTTCGGACTCCTGCTCGTCGTTTTGAATAGGCTCAGACTCAAAAATTGTCCTATAAATATTGTCATCGCGTTGGCGGATATCCTCCAGTACTGCAGCAATATGCTGATATCGTTCGTTTAATTTATCTAAATATTCAGCAAGCAGAACATTATCCTGCGCAAGTTGACGTTCGCGAGGTGTGTCCAAAAAAAGCGAATAAATAAGATAACTAAAGAATGCTAGTGCGACACTAGCAAAAAAATAACGCACGAGCAAGAGTAAATAATGCTTTACTCCACGTCGCGCTTTAGTAAAGGTTAGCGACTCAAGATTAAATTGATACTTCTGGCGTCCCACCTTACAACCAAAGATCTGATCCGAGTCTACACAAACCTAATCCAACTCCTTTACATCGGCACGAGCTAACATCTCCTCATACTCTTCTTCATTCATATCATTGAAATAGAAGATTGGATTCACAGGCTGATTCTTCACTAATACCTCATAGTGGAGATGCGTTCCCGTACTACGTCCACTCGATCCCATTGCTCCGATCACCTGACCGCGCTTCACTCTATCACCTTCTGCAACCATGACCTTGCTCATATGTGCATAGCGAGTCTTATAACCAAAGCCATGATCGATAATTACTTGATTGCCATACCCCGTACTCGAATACGCTGCTGTTATTACAATTCCATCCCCCGAGCAATGTATAGGCGTACCATGTGCTCCCGTAAAATCTATCCCCGAATGAAACTTACCATGATGATTAAACGGATCGCTACGATACCCAAAAGTCGACGACATCCTAGTAAGCTGGCGAACCGAAACAGGTTGTATTGCTGGGATACAATGCATCAAACGCTCCTTGTCGTGTGCCAACTTCGTTACCTCGTCAAATGAACGCGATTGAATATAAGCTCTCCACGAAAGTTCATCAATATCCAAGGCTAATGAGCGCAACAACTCTCCTTCCTTCAAAGCTGTATATGAGGCATAGGGGAAAGTGCCTCCCGTTCCACCTTGACGCACCGTACTCGGAATACTATCTGCTTCAAAAATTGTCCTATAAAGGAAATTGTCGCGTTTCTCTATATGGGAGAGCTGACGCATAGAACTTCGTACTTGTGTATGCAGCATGTCAATCTGAGTGCGCAGCTCCTCACCCTTGCGCGACAAAAACTCTGTACGAGGTGTTCCGAAAATGTAGGTGTAGAAAAACATCGAGCCTACGCCTACGACCGCACACAATAAGAATGAAAATACAAAGTGTAATACCCTGCGAGCAGGACTATCTACACGTTGTTCATATTGCAGCGTCTCTGGGTTATAATGAAATCGTTTCGACATTCAATGCTACGTAGCTTATGGGAAAGAGACAATGCCCCAACAAAAATTATTTCGTCTTGCAAAGATACTTTTATTTTCACATTGACCACAATTCCCAATTCAAGTTGCATTCCATCGTTGAATCACTTTGTTTCTATATTTTATTCCGATAGACATTGTTTAAATAGTCATACTCTCTTCTATACCGATTAACCCTTGCAAAATCTTTCTCTGTTGGATTAGGAATGCGAGACAAGTCCATATTATGGGTTAAGTCGTGTAATTTTACAGCAGTAGCAAGTTCATTAGTCCCGATAGCACGAATGTAACTTTCCCTATCGGATGCTGTATGATGATTGAGTAAAAGCAATGCTGTTGCGAGTTCTTCCCTCCATTCCTTTGACAAGGGTTTATCTAAATTTTTATCCAGCATATCCAAAACCTCATCCACCGTGTGCGGTGTATCTTCACTCGCATCATGTAGATAGCCTACCACTTGTTCTTTCCAAGTTGTGCCCATCAGGGCAACAGCAGATAAATGTCCACTAAAGTAATCTGCCCCTGCTTTATCAACCTGCCCCTCGTGCAGCCTCTTGGCTAAATCTGATGCAACGCGCACGATGTTTTGCGTGAGTTTCTCATCGTTTGCTGTATGTGTCTCACCAAAGTTCTGAATGGTTGAATCGCTTCCTCGCCCAGATATAGCTTTACCCATTGCATATTCTTTCAAATTGAGAAGTCGTTTACCTCTACCCACAATAAAGGCATTAAAACTATTGCTCCTTAGCAAAGCAGGATTTATGTTGTGGGATTCCAAAGCGTCATCTATCTTTTCTTCAACAACACCTTTATTGCGAATGGTTTGAATATACAGACTCGAAGCCTTGCCTCCCATTGAACAGCAGGTTGTTGCATAAATAGGAGTCTTGTTTACTACCGAATACCATTTCCTTGGAGGCAATTGTTCTTTTGTACAATATGCTCGCAAAAGATTCAATAATCTTGTATTTTTCATATAATCAATAAGATAAGAAAGAATAAAGGGTATAATGGTTACGAATTGGAAACGAGCGACTTGCCTTCCCTTCCTTTATTCTGCAATGCTTCAATGAAGCACATGACTTAACGTAGTAAAAGTACTATTTTTAGCATAGAAATAGCTCTAGTACATCACATTTCTTTTTATCAAACGATAAAATAAATTCCCAAATTCAAGTAATAAATGCAATGCTAGGCGAAAATATACATTCGCAAAAAAAGGCGAGAGCCAAAGGACGACTCCCACCTTATATTCTACATAGCTTTCTTACTATTTAAATGCCTTTTCCAACGCTTGTTTGAGATCTGCAATAATATCCTCAACGTCTTCGAGTCCTACAGAGAGACGAATCAGACCGTCGGTAATATCGCTCTCAGCACGTTCTTCAGGCGTATAAGGAGAGTGTGTCATACTTGCAGGATGCTGTATCAAAGTCTCAGCATCACCTAAACTTACTGCCACCTTCGCGAGTTGTACGGAATTGATTAGTCGTTTACCCGTCTCAATATCGCCCTTTATCTCAAAAGCAATCATTGCTCCAGGGAGTCGCATCTGTTTCTTTGCGAGTTCGTATTGAGGGAAGCTCTTAAGCCCAGGATAGTAGACAACTTGTACATTAGGATGCGCTTCAAGGAACTCTGCAACTTTCTGTGCATTAGCGCAATGACGATCAAGACGAAGTGAAAGCGTCTTCATCCCTCGACCTATTAAATAGGCCTCAAATGGACCAAGACACGCCCCCGTCATATCTTTTACTCCAACAAGACGAACCTGATCTATAAATTCTTTTTTACCTACTACGAAACCCGCTATAACATCTCCATGACCATTTAAGTACTTCGTAGCAGAATGTATTACAACATCAGCCCCCTGTTCAATCGGACGCTGTAAGTAGGGAGAGCAATACGTATTATCAACATAGACCTGAATTGCAGGGTTGTGCTTATGTACCATACTCGAAATAGCTTCGATATCTGCTAGATACATGTTAGGATTCGCGGGCGTCTCGAGATAAACAACCTTTGTATTGGGACGCAGTGCTTTTTGGATTGCATCGATATCACGCGTATCAACAAAGGATACATCCACTCCAAAACGCGACAAACCATGTTTAAGGTAAGCAAACGTACAACCATAGAGTGTTTTGGCCGCTACAATGTGGTCACCTGCAGATACACTTACCCACAAAGCAGAAGTTACAGCACCAATCCCCGAGGCGGTAGACATTGCAGCCTCAGCTCCTTCTAAATCAGCCAAACGAACTTCAATTTCCGTACTATTAGGATTACCTAAACGTGTATAGATATATCCATCCTCTTCTAGTGCAAAGCGTCGACCTCCTTGCTCTGCCGAATCAAATTCGAAGGTCGAAGTCTGATAAATCGGGCTCGCGAGAGCGCCAAACTCGTTGTGCAGGTGTCCACTGTGGATTGCACGTGTCGAAAAGCCGCTAAACTTCTCTTTCTCACATTTCTTCTTACAAGCCATGATGATATTTTATGTAAAAAAAACGAGGCACGCAACTCTCTTGTCTTGTACCTCGTAAGATTCAAATCTTTCTACTTTTAGGTTTTTACTTTAAGAAACTCAGAAGTACCCCCGCTGCAACTGCACTACCAATCACCCCTGCAACATTGGGCGCCATAGCATGCATTAGTAGATGATTAGTCTTGTCATAGACTAGCCCCATTCCTTGGGAGATCCGAGCACTATCTGGCACGGCAGAGACTCCCGCATTCCCTATCAGAGGATTGATCTTATTCTCCTTCTTCAAAAAGAGATTCATAAACTTAACGAAACAGATCCCAGAGGCCGTTGCAAGGAAGAAAGAAAAGGCGCCGATCACAAATACTAGCACCGATTCGGTAGTTAAGAAACCTTTATCTACTAGTTCGCCATTCACTTCAACCAAACGGACTGCCTGCGTTGAAGCTCCTACAGTAAGCCCTAACAACATGGTAACAATATCAATAAGTGGTCCTCGAGCAGTCTCTGCTAGACGGTTTGTTACTCCACTCTCTTTCAAAATATTACCAAAGAATAGCATCCCCAGTAAGGGTAATCCCGAGGGAACGAGTAGCAGTGTGAGCAAAACTCCGATTACAGGGAAAAGTACTTTTTCTGTCTTACTCACCTTACGGGGCGTACGCATACGAATCAAACGCTCTTTTTTTGTAGTAAACAAGCGCATTACTGGTGGCTGTATTACAGGTACGAGCGCCATATATGAGTAGGCAGAGATGGCAATAGCTCCCATCAGATGAGGGGCAAGCTGGGAGGAAAGGAAGATTGCCGTAGGTCCGTCTGCGCCCCCGATTATGCCTATTGCCCCAGCTTCTACAGGATCAAAACCTGCAGCCAAAGAAACCATATAGGCTCCAAAAATACCAAACTGCGCAGCAGCTCCAATAAGCACTAACTTCGGGTTAGCAATCAGATTAGAAAAATCTGTCATAGCCCCAATCCCTAAAAATATGAGCGGGGGATAGAAACCTTGCTTTACGCCATAGTATAGATAACCAAGTACAGATCCTTGCTCATAGATACCAATTTGGTATCCCTCCTTAAAAGGGATATTACCTATGATAATACCAAAACCTATCGGTATCAACAATAGCGGTTCATAGTGCTTAAATACTCCAAGAAACAAAAAGATGCAGCCTATGATAATCATTATCACATGCTTGTAGCTTAAGCCTGCAATCCCCGTAAAAGAGAAAAACGAATTGAGACCATCGAAAAAAGAGGACATCCCCTGGGATGCGTCCAAGAATATCGTCATCATTCTATTACTCTCCTATAACTAGGAGCAGATCGCCCTCCATCACCGAACTGCCCTCAACGCATCTAACAGCTAATACACGTCCATCTCGATCTACCATTACTTCATTGTCCATCTTCATCGCATCGAGGTGTACCACTACCTGACCATTTTTCACAATATCGCCTTCCTTCACTTCGATCTTTGTCACTGTACCTGGGAGTGGTGCTGTAATTTTAGTAGCACCTGCAGGTATATTAGTCGCTCCACTTGGAGCAGGCGTGGGGGTTTGTGGAGATGCATGAGGGGTAGCAATGGGAGCGGATGAACGCACAGGACGAGACGTACTCGGACTCGATTTCGGAGCCGTCACCTTCTCTACAGCATACTGCTCGCCATTTACTGTCACCTTGGCAGCAGACTCAGACTCCTCGCTGATCGTCACCTCATACGACACACCATTTATTATGTAATTGTACTTCTTCATTTCTATTGCAACTTTCTATTCTTTTCCGAAAATACCTACACTCGATAACTCATTGTCTTTAGTCGAACTCACACTCCTACTATCAACAACAAGCCCATAGTTTATCTACGAAAACGGTTGTGGAGTACTGCAAAACTCTTAGAATTCCACGGCGAGTAGCGTCTCGAGAACTCTTGGATAGTTAGCTCAACAATCTCTTCGTCGTGACGGAGATTGCCACTCTCATGCAGTGCCAAAGAAATTGCAGCAATAACACCTGCCTGATCTACAGCTTTTTTACCAAAGGCCGTATTTCCATGCGTTTTAGCCACGGCACGAGCTTCTGAACGGATGAGATAGCGATCCATGAGACGCCCTATAAGTTTGAAAATCAAAAATATCAACAATAACGCACTCAAGACAACGGTCATAGCAATAAGTGTCATTCCTACCCCCGTGGTATCCTCTTCAGTGAAATTATTTTTTGCTTTAGATTCCGTTGTTGTCGAAATCATTACACTTTGCGAAGACGGTGCTGCATTATGGGTAAGTGTCGTACCCTCCTCGGGTTTCTCTTTAAGCTGAGTAGTACGCGTACTTACTAGCATCGTAGAACCATCCTGTTGACGGATTACAACTTGCCCATCTACATCACCATTGTCAGAAAGACTTACTTTCGCACTCAAGTGATCCTTTTCAATCGTAGAACCATTATTCTGTTTACGGCTTACAACTTTTCGAGTTGCACTCTTTCCGGAGTGTCTTACTGTAGCAGCGTCACTATATTCGATCGCAGAACTATCCTGTTGACAGCCTACAACTTTTCGAGTTTCCGCCTTGTTGGAGGGTCTTACTATATCAGCGCTACTATATTTGATCACAGTATCCTGTTGACGGATTACAACTTGCCCATCTACATCACCATTATCGGAGAGGCTTACTTTCGCGTTCAAGGTATCCTTTTCAATTGCTAACATGGCTTACAAGGGCAAATTAGAGTGTTTTTTAGGAGGCATCGCATCCTTCTTCAGTTGCAACATCTGAAGGGCTCGAATCACGCGGAATCGCGTATTTCGCGGTTCAATCACATCATCTACATACCCCATCTTTGCTGCTACGTATGGGTTCGCAAACTTCTCTTTATACTCAACCTCCTTTTCAGTAATAAATTCGGACTTCTTTGCAGCGTCCTCGCCTAGCTCTTTAAGTTCCTTACCATAAAGAATCTCTATAGCCCCCTGAGGACCCATTACTGCAATCTCGGCAGAGGGCCATACGTAGTTAATATCTGATTCGAGACCTTTCGAACTCATCACGATATACGCTCCACCGTAAGCCTTACGCAAAATGACGGTCACCTTGGGGACAGTTGCCTCGCCATAAGCAAAAAGCAGCTTAGCTCCATGAAGTATTATGCCTCCCGTCTCTTGTCCCGACCCTGGCAAGAATCCAGGAACGTCAACAAGAGTTACGAGTGGGATATTAAAGGCATCGCAAAAACGGACAAAACGCGCAGCTTTTCGTGAGGCGTTGATATCAAGCACTCCTGCCATAAACTTAGGTTGGTTGGCAACGATACCTACCGACATACCGTTCATGTGTGCGAAACCAACCACAATGTTTTTTGCAAAATGTTTATGAATCTCGAAGAACTTCCCATCATCTACAATGGCCTTTATCACCTCCATCACATCGTAGGGCTTATTGCTCTCTTCTGGGATAATCTCGTTGAGCGAATCTTCCAAACGATCGATACTATCATTACATACCACATGCTGTGGTTCTTCTAAGTTGTTTTGTGGGATGTACTGGAAAAGCTCACGAATCATCTCAAAAGCTTCTTCCTCTGTCTCCGACATAAAAGAGGCTACCCCAGATTTTGTTGCATGCATCTGAGCACCCCCCAACGCTTCAGCACTAATTACCTCACCCGTTACGGTCTTTACAACCTTCGGTCCCGTAACAAACATATTTCCCGTACCCGCATTCATCAATATAAAGTCCGTTAATGCGGGTGAATAAACAGCCCCTCCAGCCGAAGGTCCCATTATCATACTAATCTGAGGAATTACGCCCGAGGCTTTGATATTGCGCTCGAAGACCTCAGAATAGCCTGCTAGACTATCGACCCCCTCCTGAATACGCGCACCACCAC
>CBDEMG010000055.1:0-41455 GCA_965240855.1 uncultured Bacteroidia bacterium
CATGGTGTGCAGGTTTACTTTAACGGAGGGTTGCGTACCCTCCGTATCGTTGCGTATGCAACGATTACACGCACGGGGTTTCCACCACCGTGCTAGAAATACTCGCTCCACAAGAGGGGGCTTAAGTAGGATTCGCTTGCCGCGAGTCTGCTGTCTGCTAAGACCCCAATGTGGAAACGTTGGGCTGAGGGGAGCCCCGCTTGCCGCAAGGGTTGCTTGCTGCAAATTTATGTCCTGCTCATTTAACAGCATTGTATGTAAGTAGCACAATATCGCATCGAAATCATAATGCCGCATATTACGCTACGATTATCGCAACGTAATACTTTTAGTACGTAAATTGCGCTATAAAACTTGTAGGTCCCACGCATTAATAACCGCTCAGCATGCTATTCTCATCTTACAATTTCATTGCTCCATTGGCTAGAAACTTGGAGCGCGAGGGATTCCGCCGTCCCACCGATATTCAGTTTCGCGCCATCCGCCCTACGTTGGAGGGTTCGGATCTGCTCGCCATAGCGCAAACAGGGACAGGGAAGACGATGGCTTTTGCGATTCCTATACTAGAAATTCTGGGGCGTGATACGAAGCGACGTAACGAATATTATCCACGCGCTCTGGTACTTGTTCCGACTCATGAACTTGCACAGCAAATAACCACGGTCTTCAATAAATTAGCGGTAGGTTTGTCGCTTAATACCCTGTGCGTAACGGGTGGTATCGATATCGAGGCACAGGTACAGAGTATCCCCCGCATTTGCGACATCGTGATAGCCACGCCTGGTCGCGTACTCGATCTGGTTCGGAATAGACATTTTATGCTTCTCAATCTACAAATCCTTGTTCTAGACGAGGCGGATCGCATGCTTAGTCTTGGTTTTCGCCCAGATATCGATAGCCTTCTCGGGCATATGCCTCGCAAACGGCAAACACTTTTCTACTCAGCCACCATCTCGCCCGAAATCAAACGACTAGCATACAGACTCGTACATAATCCTATACGCATCGAGATTGCGCCAGAGGATCCGATAACAAAGAATGTAGCGCATGCCCTCGTTGAAATCGAGATGGACGAGAAGCGCTTTTTCCTTGAACGCATCATTCGTGAACATGCGAGCGAAAAAATCCTTGTCTTTGTACGCACGAAAGTACGTGCTGAACGGGTGCAAGCCGCAATGAAGCGAGTGGAAATCGAAAGTGATATTCTTCACGGTGGGCTCTCGCGCACCGAACGGTTGTGGGCACTCAATGCCTTTGCAGATGGTAAAACGCGTGTACTTATTGCGACCGATGTCTCGGCTCGAGGACTTGATATTCCCAATATCAACTACGTTGTAAACTACGACATGCCTACCGAACCCGAAGTATACATCCACCGCATAGGACGCACAGGGCGCGGCAATAAACACGGAGTTGCTGTCTCCTTTTGTGCACCAGAAGAAACCCCTTTACGCGAATCCATTGAACAACTCATCGGGCACTATCTTCCCCTTCTAGAAATCGATCCCGAAGAACACGAAGCGACCATCGCTCTTTCGCAGGCGCAAGCCACTGACTGGAAAACTCTCATCAAGCGAGAACACGAAAAAGAAGCTGAACAAAAAGCATTACAAAAACGCAAAAAGAAAAAATAGGGGATGCGAGCACTATTGCAACGCGTGAAAAGCGCGTCGGTAACGGTAGAGAATTCCATCATATCGAGTATCAATAACGGGCTACTTGTATTGGTTGGCTTCACTCACGAGGATCAGAATACAGACCTCGAACGAATGGCGAATAAGGTAGTAAACCTTCGTATATTTAACGACGAAAATGGTGTGATGAATCGCAGTCTTTTAGAAAAAAACGGCGATCTTCTCCTCGTGAGCCAATTTACGCTCTATGCTCAGTGTGCTAAAGGAAATCGTCCATCATACATTCAAAGTGCGCCTCGAGCGATAGCAGAGCCTCTCTACGAACAATTTAGTAAAGTTCTTGAGCGAATATTGAATAAAAGTATTCAACGTGGTATCTTCGGAGCAGATATGCAGGTTTCTTTAATCAACGACGGACCTGTTACTATAATACTCCCCTAAAAAGTCAATAGATCTTGTTCACTTTACTCTTCTTGCAAAAGATCGGCATACATAGCTTGTCGATAGGATTCCTCACCCTTCTCTTCTTCTACGCGTTGTGAAGTGATACATGCTACCTTTTTCACCTCAACCGTCAGTTTTTGACGCAAAGCCGTAAGCTCAAGCTCCTCGCCTGGTACTATTGTATGGGAAGATGTTAGCAATCTTCCTTTTCGACTCACTAAAACTAATCCCATTTGCAGTGCAGACCTAGGATCAATTTGCTGTAAGTCAAAAATACGAATGAGATAGTTTGTTTTTATTTGTTGAAGCTTCGCTGGTAGAAGCGGTTTAAGCTCTGAAAGCTGACAAATTAAATTGTTAGAAAAAATTTCCACTTGGTTTTGGCTCAAGAGAGAAAGCTGCGCCATTTGCTGTTCTATTTTCGGAACATAATATTTTAAGATAATAGTGTACTGTAGGCGAACCATCTCTATATATCGAAGAAGATTCTGCTGTACAACTACAAGAGAGGGGAAACGGAGATTGGCAATGTTAGTTGCCAATAGATGTAACGTCTGTGCATTACATTGGGTAGCATTTTCTATTATGGGCAATAACTCCCTCATACAAGCCGAGAGTTGTTGTTCTGCAGCACGGAAGCGCTCTACAAGGAACGCTGCGACAGCTGTCGGAGTCTTCAACGACTTATTTGCAATGAGATCTACCACCGACACATCGCGCTCATGACCGATCCCTGTGACTACAGGTAATGGAATTTGAGTGAGGACAAAGGCAAGGTCATAATCATCAAAACAACTAAGATCCATCTTACCACCACCACCACGAATTATTACCACAATATCCCACTTGTCTCGTTGCTCAAAGATCGTATCAAGAGCTTTGATTATAGATTCAGGAGCATTATCACCTTGTACTATCGCAGAAAAGAGTTGTATGGTAAGATTGTAGCGATCGACGGTAGCTTGTAATTGGTGACAAAAATCTTGGTAGCCAGCAGCCCTCTCTGCAGATATTACTGCTATCCGGCGCGGGAATTCGGGAAACAGGAGTTCTTGATTGCGATGCAGTACACCGTCCTGCTCTAGTTGCTCTAGTGTCCGTTGACGTTGCAAGGCCATCGCTCCCACTGTATACTGCGGATCTATATCCACGATTTGAAGAGTAAGACCATAACGCAGAGAGTATTCTACTTTCACTCGGAGGAGTAGTTGAAGCCCCTTACGGAGAGTAGTGTGAGTCATCTCTTCAAAGAACGGACGGAGCTCATAGTATTTATTTGCCCAAATCACCGCCCGCATTGTTGCAAGCGTCGTATGTGAGTGTTCGTCCTGTTCTGTAAGTTCAAGATAACAATGCCCTACAGCAGACTCACTCAAGGAAGCCACCTCAGCTACTACCCAAACAGGTAGTTTAAAATACGTTTCGAAGATGTTGTGAACTCGCTCTGCCAGCTCTGAAAGAGTAAGATAATGGGTAGGGGACATATCATACGCCGTATTACAGAGCAAATATAACGTCTCGTAGCTAACTTAGTATAGAACATCCTTATTTCTTTTACTTATTAGGTAACTTCGAAGAAAACGAAATTCAATTATGGAAACAAAAAATGAGCTATTACCCATCTCAACCTTCGATTTAGAGAACGACTATAGTACTTTCAATCTTCGTGAACCCATTAGCAATGGTTTCGTTGCTCTTGACTTTGAAACTGCAACACGAGAACGAAATTCGATCTGTGAGATCGGGATTGCTATTGTAAAAACAGACTCCCTCGAGAGCAGAGTTTGCGAGTCCGTCCTCCCGAAAACCGATATGAGTACCGCAACATCTGTGTACATGGGATTACACCAAGAGATACCATGCATTGCAAAGAATTCAAGGAAGTCTGGAAAGAGGTGCGCCCCTATTTAGATCACCAACTGGTTGTTATACACAACAGTGCTTTTGATTCGTACGTACTGCGCGACACACTCTTAGCCAATAAACTTACATTCCCGTCTTTTGTATTCGTTTGTTCGTATCGTCTTGCAAAAGAGACATTTAAGATGTTTCCTCAATACGGACTAGAGGAGTTGTGCGCCGTACTAAAAATCCCATTCGAACACCACCACAATGCGGAAGCTGACGCCCTAGCGTGTGCAAAAGTGTTTATGAAAATCATGCGCGAGAACAACGTGAGCTCTTGTGCAGCCCTCGTAGAAAAGTATGGCTATCCAGTGGGTCGCTTCTCGGACAACTATTTTCGACCCTTCACTAAGAAAACAACAGCCAAAACATCTAGTCCAAAAAACACTACACTTTCTACACCAAAACCCTCCCCTCAAAAAAAATCTCAGCCCCTAATTGGTTTTCAGATGAAGCGTGAAAATATTTTTTATCTCAAATATATCTGCTTTACAGGAAAATCGCCACTCGGAACAAGAGAGGATATGCATCGCTTGCACTCGAGATAGGAGCAATCCCACAAAATTCGGTAACGGACAAAACTAATTTCCTCGTTGTGGGTAAGCAAACTACGTGTCTCGCCCATAGTTCAAAAGAGTTGAAGGCTATGGCAATGCGCGAGGATGGATTCGATATCAATATCCTATCAACGGCAGAGTTTTATGCATTCTTTAATGAAGAGGATTAACAATTAGAAGGGAGATTATAGATACCTCTCTTGTGTTGAAAGATGGTATCTCAGTCATTTTCTTCGTAATAGTAGGAGTAATCTATCCCTTTCATAAACATCTCGCGATCGCTGATTTTTGTAGTGAGCGCATTTTTTTACCAACGCCTTAATACGACTCCCGTCCGTAACACTCTGTTGCATAGCGGTTAGATATTCTTTCTTATCTATCAAACTCCAATCCACACAGCGTTTGAGAGAACGCTTTAGCATTAAATCCAGCCAAATTCGCGTACTGCGACCATTACCTTCCATGAAGGGATGTGCTACGTTCATTTCTATATACTTATTCATAATCTCGTCAACCGTTTCCTCTGGCATTCTTTCGATGGTAGAGAGTATAATAGGAAAGTGGTAGAAATTAACAAATGTATAGCCGCCTTTTGCGATATTTTGTGTGCGAAGTTTTCCTGCAAAGTCATACAAACCACCAAAGAGATAGGCATGTATCTGCTGTAATGTTTGGAGCGTTCCAGGTTCAAGACTTTGCAACAAACCGCTTTCGTACAACTGATAAGCCTTTTTACGACTCTGACCATCTATTGTGTGATCGCTATAGGAGAACCTCTCTAGAAAGTCCTTTGCTCGGTTGTTAGGATAATTTTTGGCGAGCAACATTACTGCCTCGCTACTAAGAACATCTGCTAGGCGCAACTTACCATCTGGGGCTTCGAATCTGAAGCCGTGAGTATTACTCACGAGTTCTATACCTTCGCTCTTCAATTTCTTCTTTAACCATCGCCAGTAATTCCCTGCCTTTATATAATCTGGCTCATTATTTATTGCACGCACAATGTCTGTAGCAGAGAACATCCACGAATTACACTCTTCATCCCAGATGGATCGCACTATTCGATCGTTAAAGAATCTGATAGATCTCTTATGAAGACTCTTACTCTCCATCAAAAACTAGGGGCACAGCTACCTCGCCATACCCCTGCTAAGTTCATTATCTCAATCACAGTACGCAATCCTCGTACCAATACTATTTCCCTTTATAGAAGGGAACTTTTACCACTTGCGCCTTTAGATTGCGGCCACGAATCTGAATAAAGATCTCCGTACCAACCTTGGAAAACTCTTTCTTGACGTAGCCCAGCCCAATTCCGAGTTTGAGAGAAGGCGACATCGTCCCTGAAGTGACTTCTCCTATTGCATTGCCCTGCGCATCGACAATTGTATAATGCTGACGCGGGATGCCCTTATCAATCATCTCGAATCCTACGAGCTTCTCTACTGGACCATCAGCTTTTACCTTTTCTATTTGTGCACGCGCAACCATATCCTTCTTACCGTCCGTAAGTTTTGTAATCCATCCCAATCCTGCAGCTATAGGGCTCGTAGTATCATTGATATCGTGTCCATAGAGACAGAAGCCCATCTCGAGACGTAAGGTATCGCGCGCACCTAAGCCTGCAGGCTTTAACCCTTCAGCTTTACCAGCTTCGAGGAGCGCATCCCAGATCTTTACAATGTCCTTACTGGAAGCATAAATCTCGCAGCCTCCTGCACCAGTATACCCCGTAATCGAGAGGATCACATTCGGAATCCCAGCTAGCTCGACATACTTGAAGGTGTAGTACTTCATATCTTCTACGGGTTCGTTCACAAGTTTTTGCACGACCTTCATAGCAAGAGGACCCTGTACTGCTACTTGTGCCATCTGGTCAGAAGCATTTACCAACTCTGTACCCACCTTCATACCTAAAGCTTCTGCATGCTTAGATAGCCATGCCCAGTCTTTATCGAGGTTTGCGGCGTTTACTACAAGGAGATATTCCTCAGAACTCATTCGGTAGGTTAGGAAGTCGTCTACGATACCCCCTTGGTCGTTCGGGAAGCAAGCATACTGTACTTGTCCGTCTGCGAGAGCAGCCGCGTCGTTCGAACTTACTCGCTGTAAAAATTCAAGAGCCTTCGGACCGCGTACCCAAATATCGCCCATATGCGAGACATCGAACAGTCCCGCTTGTTCGCGCACAGTACGATGCTCTTCATTAATCCCAATATATTCTATCGGCATATAGTAGCCAGCAAACTCTTGCATCTTGGCTCCAGCCTTCTCATGATAGTCGCACAATGGTGTCTTTTTCATAATCTTTTACCTCTCTGCAATGTTTTACAATTAGTTGTGAATTGGCAAGAAACTATACTTACGTCCATACTCTAGCATCTGGCGCTTATAATCATCAGTATAGCGAATTTGTATATCGACAATCTTATCCCCCTCAAGTACAGGTTCGAGAATCGGATTTACGAAACCTCCGTACGGCGCTAGATTAAGCTTTTGGTAACGCTCTAGGACTTCTGCATGAAGATCACGATCCACTTTTACGGCATAACGCTCCACGAGAGCTCGACCAGCCTCAAAATCTCCAGTACTTTTTATGCGTTGTATTTCGCGAAGTAATTGTCCAAAGAGATCGCGGAGCGCATCATAATTTTTTACCTCAACATAGCGCTTACCATTGCGTACATTCCAAGCAATCACATCATTTTGCTTGCCATGCTCATAGCACCAATTTGCGATCAGGGCTCGATTTCGCATGTGCGCCTCTTCTATTTGTTCGCCTAGCTTAATCCGCGTGAGCTGCGTAATGAGACCATTACGGATATAACTATCGTATTCAGCTTCGGAGTATTGACCTTGAGGTAGCACCCCGAGCTCTACCATTTTGGGATCGCGTATGAAATAAAGACCAAAGAGATCCGCACGTGCCTCCTCCAATGTTGCAGAGTAGTTTTTCAACTCATCTCCATAGATACCTGGAGCGAGCTTCCCACTCCCATGTCCTAAACATTCGTGTAAATCTGTATGAAGGTTGCTACTGAGCGCACCAAATTGACGTATACGTGCTATCTCCTCAGGGCTATTGGCGAACTCATCAAGGAAACCGTTCCCTTGTGCGACCTTATCGTAGGCTCGAGTAATATTTTCAATCGTTACGCTCTTTGAGCCAAACTCTGCTCGAATCCAGTTTGCATTGGGGAGGTTAATCCCTATAGGAGTGGTAGGGTAGCAATCGCCACCTAACATTACGGCGTTGATCACTTTTGCTGTAATTCCCTTTACTTCTTTGCGCTTAAAGGCCTCGTCGATGGGGGAATGCTCTTCGAACCAGGCGGCATTTTTCGATATAATTTCTGTACGACGTGTCGCAGCCAAATCCTTGAAGTTTACCATCCCTTCCCAACTACACTTACGTCCGAGTGGATCGCCATAATCTTCAATAAATCCATTTACAAAATCTACCTTAGCTCCCGTATCTTTTACCCACTGTATGCAATAGTCATTAAAATCGTGTAGATCGCCAGAACGGTAAAAACGTATCAAATTCCTTATCGTTACTGTCTGCGCCTCTGTTTCTGCCACTTTCTCAGCCTTTTCAAGCCAGTAGACTATTTTCTCGATCGCTGCTCCATACATCCCGTCGACTTTCCACGTACGTTCTACAACTTTCCCATCAACCTTCGCAAGTTGAGAGTTCATACCATAGGCCAACTTATCATTCCCTACACTATCTGCTAATGCATCGTAAAAAGCTTGTGCCTCTTGCTGTGTAACGTCTTTGTAAAAATTGGTAGAAGACGATTGTAAGAGATCAGCTTCGCGCGCATCAGGCTTCTCATCTTTGTTAACGCGCTTAGGAGCAATTGTAGGATCGAAGATTATTGGTGTATAAAAACGAGAAACCTCCTCCGTATTGCGGAGCGCCTCTGGAAAGAATTCTAGCGGCGTACTCTTGAGTAGATCCTGAAAATAGGCGATAGGGAAATCTGGCAAGATCTTCGTTTCGCCGTAGTGGTGATGAATTCCATTAGAGAACCAAACTCGCTTCAGGTATACTAGAAAATTCTCCCAATTGCTCCCCATACGTTCGCCTTTGTAGCCCTCGTAAATCGCTTCGAGGATATACCGAATAGCTAAATTGTGTTCATAATTCTGATCCCAGAGGATATCTCGCCCCGAGAGTGCGGCTTGACTTAAATAATAACAAAGTTCTTTTTGCTGCAAAGAGAGACTATCCCAGTCTGGGATCTCATAGCGCATTACGTAGAGATCAGCAAATTGATCTACCTTCCAAGGCAGATCAGAGCCTACCGTAATTTTTTGCTGCTTAAACTCTTGGCAGCCGAATGCAAGAAAGGACATGCCTACTACCCCCATTAAAATAAATTTCTTCATACTAATACGTAGTTTATAGCTACGTAAAGGTAATTAGAGTAACGAAAATCTAGAGAAAGTATGCGCTAGAGGGTCTTTTTACACTGCGTTTCGATGAAATTGAAAAATAGATGAACCGTAGTAAAAGAGCCTTCTTCTTCTATGTATTTCTTAGCTCTCTGCATTGCTTGGTGACGAGTTTGTTCTAGAACTTCCACCCAATCCTCTTTTTCTAGGCTTTGTTGCTCCTTCTCAAAAATATCGAACACTTTCTGGAGCTCATGCAATAGATTGGTTGCATTTTCAAAATACTTATTTGTGTCTTTGAAATGCAAAAGAAACCAATACTCTATTGAGGGCATACTATAGCATAGCCCAATATTAGACTGTGTCTTCTGCCTATTCTTTAGAGTAAAAAAAGCCTCTTTCTGCTTCCTATCGCTACGCGTCACATCCAGATCAAAGACACAGATAAATTTCATTTCTTCATTGTCCTCCTCTTTACTGAGTGTTCGTTCTATATCCGTGATATGCATCGGTAAACGAGACTTCTTGAAGTCTAACTTACAGGTTATATTTAGACGCTTTGCAAGATGCTTGAAGTAATATTCTTCCGTTTGCCCCTCGCACAACATGTATAATTTGGGCGCGTTGAGTACTCTTGTACGTTCTTGACGTGCCATTCTCAATCTTTTATATCTGGAATCGCACCAAATAATCCCTGCAAATAAGCAGTCTGAAAGGACTTTAACTTTTCCAACTCGTTAAACTCGACTAAGGAATATACACTCGTTGCCCCCGTTGCGTCTTTTTCTGTGAACCAAACTGCGTCTCTGCGAATTAACGAATCTACAGCTCGCAACAAGTTGATATTATGTGTTGTAACCAAAAGTTGCGCTTGATGGGACTGACGCAAAAAGTTTGCGATCAGAAACTCTACTAGTTCAGGATGCAACGATTGCTCTATTTCATCCACACACAAAAAAGCATTACTCTCGATCAAATCGAGAATTAAAGTTTCCAAATCTATGAATCTTAACGTACCAGCAGATTGTAGAGAAGCAGGGAGGTGATATTTTTTTATGTCATCGCCTTTTCTAATTTCGTGCACAAAGTCTAACTTGTATGACGACACCTCAGTTTCTGAAGAGAGTTGTGCCGCCTCTATATCAGGATCTTTCTGTAATATCTGCAACAACTTTTCTGGTATTTTTTCTTTCTCCTCTTTGAGGGTCAGCTGTGCAATATTAAAATCTGCTCTCTGAACAAAAGCAACAAGTTCTGCTAGACGTTGTTTCTTTTCCGTCAAACGCCCAGTGACATAACGGTTGAGTATCGCATGTTCTGTTACCACTGGCATAAATTGGTTGCGGAAATAATCTCTCACAAGCACGAGGTGAGGCGGGAGCTTCAGATTCAGCTGCATTAAAGCGGCAAAGAGCGACATGTTGGGCAAAGACTTCAGGGCAATTTGCTCTTGCTCGATTTTTTTTAGCTTTGCTCCCTCTGGACTAAAATAGACAACCGAAGTGTCGTTTTGCAACTCCCTCTTAAAAATTAAAGTTGGGTGGTTAGTTCGATTGAAGGATAATTGCTCGGTATATACCCTATCGTTGTCTAGTACGAGAAGGTATTCGTATTGCGTCTGGTCTATATAAAAGGTTAGAAGGAACTCTGAGGGGGCTTGAACAGTATTCTCGTCGAAAGCAAAAGATACTACTTCTGTACTCTCCTCTATAGTTTTCTTTTGAGAGAACCAAAAGTTTCGTAAGAATTCAAATGCTAATAACAAATTAGATTTCCCTGAGGCGTTAGCGCCATATATCATAGCAAAACGCAGTAGACGCACATTGGGCGCAACCTCGACTACATAGGATTGCTCAAGACCCGTATCGTTAGTAGCCTCAAAACTAAAGGTAACCTCGTCGCGAAATGACAAGAAATTTTTAATTCTAATCTCCTTAATCATTCAAGGATTTTTGGTTTTCAAAGTTAACAATTAGCATGCTACGGGACGGGATCGTCACCATGCCCTCCCCAGGGATTACAACGCAGCAGACGCCATATACACAGAGCTAATCCAAAAAAAGGTCCATGCTTTTTTATAGCCTCAAGACAATAGACAGAACATGAGGGCGTAAACCTGCACGAGGGGGGTAAAAGGGGAGAAATAAGTATTTGATAGATGCGAATAGGGAATATGAGTATAAAGGTTAATACTCTGCGTATTCCTGATAAGCTACTCTGTAGGAGATTCGTATTTTTCAACTTCGACTAATAGTTTTGCAAGGAGCTTTTTAATCGCTTCGTACGCTCGCCGCCATTCCAACTTTTCTCTAGAAATCAACAAGATCGATAGGTGAATCTGCAATCCCCTTTCGCAAACTTTTGTACGCAGATGCTCTGCATTAAGACGATACGCCTCGCGAATCCTACGTTTATTACGATTTCTATCCACTGCATGCTTAAAATCTCGTTTTCGAACGATTACCATCATCCTTATTCCGACCTCTTCAGGCGGTGATTGCAAAATTCTGTAGGTTATTCGGTAAGGATAGACAAAAAGCCCCGATCCTTTTGCAAAAAGTTCGGTTATCTCTTTGTTGTAATGCAACCGCTCACCTCTTCCGAAAGAATATTTCTTTCGGTGATGGGAATTTTTACCCTGATAGGAAGTTCCTTGCCGTTGGATAACAACGGTCATCTACGCCTCGTCCAAATGATTGCGTTTTGTTAGAAAGACATCCAGCGCCTCCGTCATACTCTTACAAGTTGCCGTCGGAGCAGGAACATTCAAAACCAAACCCGCAGTCTTTACTGCACGCTGCGTATTTTTGCCAAAAGCTGCAATACACATCGAACCCTGTTTGAAATCTGGGAAGTTCACCTGCAACGACTTTACTCCTTGGGGACTGTAGAAGACCAACATATCGAACGAGGTGAGATCTACTCCACTGAGATCGGAGGATACGGTTCTATACAATATCGTTTTCGAGAATTTTATACCGGCTTTTTTCAACTCCCTAGGAACCTCTAGCGTATGGACATCCGAGAGAGGAAGTAGGAACTTCTCCTCTTTGTATCGTTCCATCTGCTTAAGGAGTGTTTCTAATTTCCCGTCCTCAGGGAAGGAGATTTTTCGTTTACGATAGGTCGTATGTTTTTGTAAGTATAGCGCCACACTCTCCGAAGTACAGAAATATCGTGTTTCATCTGGCACTTTAAAACGTACCGCCTCTGCAATCCGGAAATAGTGATCTATTGCCTGTCTTCCAGTGAAAATAACAGAAGGGAACTTTGCTAGGTCGATTCGCTGTTTACGAAAATCGTTTGCGGAGACCTCCTCTACATGGATAAAGGGCTGAAAGACTAATTCTACTCCCGCCTTTTTAGCAAGCTCCTCAAAGGGAGTATTCGGGATTAACGGCTTAGGCTGAGAGACCAATATTCTATTGATGCGAGGTGCATCTTCTAGCGTAACACACTTAGGCATTATTTGCAACAACGAACACTAATTATACGAACTGCAACCACCGTAAGAGACCCACGATCGGGGCTATCTCCAACACACAAAGGTACAAAAAGTAGTAAAAAAGGTTGTAATGTTGCCAAAGAAAAGCGACGAAGATGCGGAGTAGTGCATAGAGCGAGGCTAATACATAAAGCCCCACCCCAGATATCGCAAAGCATGTACTAATCACTGGCGAGCTAAATAACGCTAGGAGTGCTAAAAGAAGATACGGCGGTACGAGAAACCTATGAATATACATATACTGACGCCAGATTAGCATTGCAGCTCCAGCCTGTCCGATTAGCCTACTGGAAGCATGCAAAATCAGATAGCGAAACGAATACAAGGAGAAGAAAAAGAAGAATACAACTGGAAAAGAGAAAATAGAGGAAAAGGGTAAGAGCTGCTCCAGAAAAAAAAAGTGGTGAAACAAACGAACGAAAAGAAGAGAGAGAGAAAGAAAAAAAATGCCGTCAATAAGAATATGAAACGTAGTGATACCTAAGCCATCGATTTCGTAAACTCTCTGCAACGAACGAGGATGAAAGAGAAATTGGAAATATTCTGAATAATACTTCCAATAGCGTCTTCGAATGAACAAAAAAAGCAACGAGCACAGTACTGCCAAGAAAAAAGTGAGAATAGAAAAATTGGATACCGTATCCATCGGTGCGCTCTGTGGATGATATTGCTTTTCTGTCCAAGTACGAGATGGTAAGGGAGGATTAAGCGACAAACTCCGTATAGCACTCCGATTAGAAATACACATAGGAGGCTCCAGTTGCGATTTTTTTTCTTGTCTTGAGTTCGTAGAGTAAATTAACCACGTATGGATACTATCGTAGACAACACCTTTGTATTGGAATACAGAGTCGATCTCGCACACTTTTTCATGCACAAGCTGGTTCGGAGTACTCGCTTGCAAAGACAACTGACTAGACATCTCTTGATTTCATGGTAGCAAAAGTAAGAAGACTCTACATCATAAAAGCCCACTGAAATAGTACCTTTGTATGGAAGAGAAATGCTATCATGGAAACGCTAGTACTAAACAACGGGGAGAGGACTTGTGTCTATACCGATACGAACATTAATATTCTCGAGAAGCTTTACAACGGTAGACGTGCAGTATACATCATAGACCAACATATTCGCTCTTATTTGCCGAACAGTATACAAGAAGGACAAGTCTATGAAATTTCCGCTGGCGAACATAGCAAAAGTCTTCGTGAGGCGAGTGAGATATATCGTTGGCTACAGGACGAGGGGGTAGATCGCGACGCCGTTATTGTGGGGATAGGTGGTGGTGTTGTAACAGACCTATCGGGTTTTGTTGCAGCTACCTATATGCGCGGAATTGCACTCATTCTTGTGCCAACTACCCTACTTGCCCAAGTAGATGCGAGTATTGGCGGCAAGAATGCCGTCAACTTACACGGTTTCAAGAATATCATCGGGACGTTCTATCAACCCGAAGCCATAATTTGCGACTATAGCTTTTTGCGAACTCTCCCCATCGAAGAGATCCGAGGAGGGGTAGCTGAAATGATCAAACACTGCATGATAGCCGATGCAACGGCCTTTAATTACTTTGCCACGAATGCTGAATCTATCCTAGCACTTGATCCCATCTTTTTACAGGAGATAATCCCTTGGTCAATACAGATAAAAAACTCTTTTATTGAGAACGATATCGAAGATCATAACCTCCGCCATACCCTCAACTTCGGCCATACTTGGGGACATGCCATTGAGAGTGTTACTGGAATACACCATGGGTTAGCTGTAGCCATCGGGATGTGCTTCGCGACGCGTTTTGCTCTTTATAAGGGCTTATGTTCGCAGGAGGTGCTCGCCTCACTCGAGTCGCTTCTCACTCGTTTTGGGCTACCTATTTCAAGCAATGTGCTTCCATGGGTAGTCTTTGATGCGATGAAACGCGACAAGAAACGATCTGCCAACTGCATACATTTCATACTACCCGTAGCCATTGGACACACTGAGATTGTGGATATTACATTCGAAGAGCTCAAACAATTCATTAAAGAGACGTTTGCATAAAACCTATGTCTCAAGCGCTCTGTTTAGTTTTAACAGACGTCGTAGTACCAACTCCGACAGTTTACGCACCCAGTAGGAGTTGGCTGGAGATTCGGTTCGATCTTTTTTCTCAATTCGACGCCACAACTCCAGAAAAATATGACGCATGGATTTCCGAACTCTACCATTTATATCCTAACGTTATCGTTACCCTACGAGGCGATTGTAGTAACAACGAACTTACCGAGGCACGATATCTGTGCTATAAGCATTGGTTAGAACTTGGAGTCCCTTTCCTAGATATTGATTACAGCGAACCCTTTCGCGACCTCCTACTCTCCCCAAATAATAATACTCGCTTTATACTCTCGCACCATATTTATGATTACAATGGAGAGCTAATCTCTTTACAAAGCGTAATCGAAAAGACTCTTACACTACATCCATATCTCTGTAAATTAGCGATTTTATGTAAAGATTCTCAACAAGCACTTGAACTACTTTCTCTCTACAAATCGTACTCATCTCTGCTTATCTTCGCTATGGGAAGATCTGGTGGCTTTACACGCATTGCCGCACCATTTTTAGGAGCTCCATATACCTACTGTTCCTATTCGGGTAAAGAATTAGCTCCGGGTATGCCCTCTGCAAAACTGGCACGCAAACTACTCGCTCTTTGGGAAGATGAAAAAGCACAGTAGTCTAAATCTTGCACTCCTAGGATACCCTGCAGAACATTCTCTCAGTCCTTCTCTTTTCTATTACTTTGCACAAAGAGCAGAACGAGAGATCTATTATCATATCCTTTCACTCAACAGGATAGATGATATAAACCGTACGCTGACACAAGCCTTTGAAATTCTAAATCTTAATGCTATAAATATAACATCTCCCTACAAATCTGCTGTATATCAGCTCATTCAAAACCCTAATACAGCACTACAAAATATTAAAGTGGCGAATATCTTATGGCAAAAGAACGATCTTTGGGAGGGTGAGAATACCGACCTAGTCGGAGCTAAGGCGCTATGCAATGCCATGCAACTTAAAACTCTCAAACTACCTATCGTCGTACTGGGAGCAGGAGGTGGAGCTCGAACGATCGGCGAAATTCTTAGTCACGAGGACGTAGATTTCTTTTATTCGAATCGCACCCATGAAAAGGCTCTAGAATTAGCTCAGTTGTATGGTGCTAATCTATTGAAATTTGAAGAGTTAAAGTATATCGATTTCCCTCACATTATCCTATCTTGCCTCCCCCATTATACTCCCTTACCAGAACTTTCTGTAGAGCAGATTCGAAGTGTAGGAGATATTGCCTACGTACCATCTGCAATATCTTTGTTAGCAAAACAATGGGGAATCCCATATACTTCTGGCTATTCATGGCTTTTTGCACAGGCAGTTGCCAATTACCAGATTGTAACAGGAGATGTGCAGACTAAATTCCCGTTGTGTCCCATAGAATCTCTTCCGAGAGTTGAGCTTGTACAAACTACGTGGAGCGAGAATTTGAAAACCGATAGAACAATAAAACATTATCTCCTTAAAGAATAATTTATAAATCGTTAATTATTAACTATTTAAATTATAGATTCTATAGCAATGGGAACATACATACGCAACGGTTGCATCGAAGGAAAATTCCAAGTACCTGCCTCTAAAAGCCTCTCACTTCGCTATCTACTTCTTGCCTCGGTTGCGAGTGGCAAATCATGCATATCTAATATCATCCTCTGCGATGATGTGATGGCTATGTTACAAAATTTCGATGTACTAGGTATCAAGTATTCCTTACAAAAGAGTTCTACTTACAGCGCTAACATCCAAATCGTAGGGAGAAAATGGCGAGGAGGAGAGACTCTCAATTGTGGTGAGTCTGGATTTTTAGCTCGTACACTTCCTATTATCAATGCAATACAACGGAATTCTTCTACTATTAATGGAACTGGATCTCTGTGTCGACGTTCGCTAGCAGACCTTTGCGAAGTGATTGAAGCATCTGGAGGCGAGTGGTGCTCTTCAGTATTTCTACCACTTATAGTAAAAGCATACGAACCTAAGAGAGAGATTAGCCTCGATAGACTCGATTCGTCTCAATCACTATCGGGCTTGCTGATTGCACTGCCACTAGCTCGTCGCGCCACAACTCTGCATTATGCACCTCCCGCTAGCAATGGGTATCTGGGGTTGACACTCGATTGTATCCGTCGCTTTGAGGGCGTCTATCGCACAAACCCCAATGTACCAAATCAACTCATATTTTCGCCAGAAGGGTACAGAGGACAAGATCTTGCCGTGGAAGGCGACTGGAGTAGTGCGGCGCAATTGATAGCATTATTACAACCCGGCGAGCAAATGACGCTAAGCGGTGTGAGTCGCTCTTCTTTGCAGCCCGACAGCGCGATACTCTCGGTATTAGAGCGTATTGGGATGCGGTGTGTGTGGGAGGATTATCTTCTACATTTAGTTTGGGATCGAGCACCTAAACCCTTTGTATTCAATGCGTATGATACCCCTGATCTTATACCCGCCCTTGCTGTTTTAGCGACACACTGTAGTGAGCCTTCAACTATTTTTGGGATCGAACGGTTGTACAACAAGGAGTCGAACCGAGCTCTTGCGTTGTACGAACTCCTAGCCCAATTTGGGCATAGGTGTCTGCTCACAGAGGAGAGTTTGTGTGTTAGTACAGGCATCCAAAAAAAAAACAAAGAAATTCTGCACACCTACCATGACCATCGGATTGCAATGGCTGCTGTAGCTTTAGCCCTCCATTCGCCAGAAGGAGCAATGTTAGATGATACGGAGTGTATTTCTAAGTCGTTTCCTAACTTTTTGGAGGTTATTTGTACGAATCTGAGATAAAGGCAAAGAGCATAGAATCTGTTCATTGTATTAATCTATATCGAGCTATACTCGAAGTATATTTTATGGGGGGGGAGCCTTAGCAGGCGAGTCCTAACGCAGACGGGCGATAACTGCACAAAGCGATTCATCGTTTTTTTTTCATCGGTCTATCTCGCTTGTCGCACCCATGCCGTCTGCTAAGACCACGGGGTTTCTACCACCGTGCTGGAAAGACTCACCGCCGCCACAGGGGCGGGGTTCAATAACCCCGTTCTTCAAACAGGGCTGCGGCGGGTGGGCAACCCGCCGTTAAGATAAATGTGGAGGCTACGCCCCCACGAACACCAAAAACAGGATCGCTTTGGCGCACTCTCGCTGTCTGCTAAGACCCTGCGCGCTCAGCGTGCAGGTTAATCCTAGCGGAGGGTTTCGTACCCTCCGTTTTATTGCATCTGCAACGATTGTGTGCATGGGGTTTCTACCGCCGTGCTGGAAAGACGCACCCCCAGAAAGGGGGTCAAATTAGCACCCCGTCGTAGGGTGCAACATCAAAGAAAAGCTTGCGTACTCTATAATAGGATAGAACAACGCCAAGGCACAGCAGGAGCATCCGCTGTAGAGAGTTGTAAGGGACTCTGTAGTATTCATTTGTTTGAAACTCGGTTTCGGAATAAAGGGGCGGAGGCATGGTAAGTGATGATCGGTAGTAGGCATTTTCTGCATTTCTGTGTTCTAAGTGCTTTTTTTATGGAAAAACAACTTCTTTTGTATGTCTAATCTTATATACACAATGAGGAAAATATTACACCGATTTATTGGGCTTATAGCCCTTACAGGAGCGATGCTCCTTAGTGTGAGTACTTGCTTTGCAGCAGAGGAGCTGCATATTGCAGGTCAACTTGTTACGAAAGGTAATGCTGGAGACTTAGCGGATTTGAGTAGTGCTATTACAGTTGGGCAGGGGGGAACTTTCACTTACGACTTTGACAAGAAGATTTTAACGATGAAGCGGGTATCGATTAAGACGTCGAGTTCCCCCGCAATTTCCAGTAATGTAAAGGATCTTAAGATAGTGGTGCTCGCTTCTAATACGTTAGAGACAGAGAGTTCTACTGTAATGAAATTAGAAGATGCCACTGAAATTAAAACCGAAGCATCAAGCGAGGGGACTCTTAATATTAAATCTGCGTCAGGGGTAGGGATCTATGCCAAAAAAACAGTTGAAATAAATGATATTACTCTTAATATCGAAGGTTCGCAGGGGATTGCAGGTAAGACGGACGCAACCCAAGTTGTGTTCAAAAACCTAACAGGGAAGATTACAGGTAGCGAAGCAGCTATTAACGAGATCAAAGAGCTTAGATTGTATCGCACCTACTTCTCTTCTCCAGCGAATGCGACCTTTGACGCAAAAGAAAAGCATGCCGTGGTAAATGAAGAGAAAAAGTTCGTTAAAGAATTGACCCTAGCCCCTTCGCTAGGATTTAGTATTGCTGGCACGGAAATCACTCGGGATAATTGCAATAAACTGGACAAGATTCCTGGTGTAAAAGTTCTCGATGGGGGCTATCTAACTTTTGACCCCAATCAAGATGTTTGGCATCAGTCTTTAAAGATGAAGAATGTGGAAATTGAAGGAGGACAGCACCCCGCTCTCTCTGGAAGTTTCAATACACTGGAAGTTGCGGGGAATAACAAACTAAGCTCCGATGGTACGGTGCTGTACTTGAACGATTTGTTCCTCTTAAAAGGTATTGACAAGGAGGCAACACTCGAGCTAACCTCGAAGAACGATGCTGCGATTTATGCATTTTGGCTCTCGATTGAAAAGCTACGCATAAAAGCCACTGGAGTGAAAGGATTTGTTGGCAACGATAAAAATGTGGCTGCAGTTTCGATAAACTCTTCAGATCTCGAAATTAAAGCCCAAACAGAAGCAATAAGTAATTTTTTCGATGTCACACTTAACGGCGGCTGTACGTTTATGCCACTTACTTATCAATTTGATAAGGAAAAATGGGGGATTACTACAGAATCTGGAGCTATCGCTAATGAAGTAAATATCCAAAGTCAAACACCCTTCAAATTCTACATAGGTGGGCATAATATCGGGAGCGCTAACTATAAAATCTTAAACACTATACCTGGCGTGACTGTCGGTGCAAATGGGGAGTTTTCGTACAATCCAGAGAGGAGTGTACTGACAATGCGAGATGTAACAATAGATAATGGGAAGAGGGAGGGGTCAGCTATATATATTGGTGAGCCAGATATGGGTAAGCCAAATCTTACAATGGAACTCTTTGGTACGAACAAGATTACGAGCATAGGTGGAATCGAGTTCTATTCAAAACAAAATCTTATGACGGGGACTGGTAGCTTAACGATTGAAGCAGAAAAACATGCTATTCATTTGAGGGATGCGTTAACGGTTGAGAATATTACACTTGACCTCAGAAGTAAAACTCAATATGCAATATCTAAGGAATTCTCAGATGCCAAGAAGATCTTCATAAAAGATGCCAAAGTCTTCTTCAAAAGTGATGTGTACGAATCGCCCGTTTATGGCGTAGAACCCATTTTAACGAATTGCGAAATCGTCTATCCTGAAGGCGCAAAGTGGGATGGTAATCTCTTCAAAGCAGCGAACGGTAGCGATCTCGTCGCTGGCGATGTAGTGCGGATTGCGAGTCACCTTACAGGCGTAGCCCTTACTCCTACGCTAACGCTAAAAAAAAGTACGAAGATGCAGTTAGTTCATCAACTTGTTCCTCGCAATGCGATAGAGGAGACGAATGTATCGTGGAGTAGTTCGGACGAAAATGTCGTTTCTGTTACTCCGGATGGGAAGATCGAATGCAAGGAAATTGGTACAGCTAAGATAACCGTACAAACAGACTTAGGTAGTCATACGGCTACATGCGAAGTAACTGTTACAGAGCCTGCAGGCGTAGAAGAGGCAGTATTTGAGGGGGTAGTCGTTGCTCCGAATCCTTTCAGTAGCATGCTACGCATTACGCTAGGTAAAGAAGGAGATAACTTCTCGTACATACTAATGAATACACAGGGCGTTGTAATACGTAAGGGAGTAATGCAGGAGGCAGAAGCGACAATCGATACCGAGGCTTTGCCAGCAGGGCTTTATATCCTACAGTTGCAAGGAAAGGAAGGCGCAGTGAAGAGCTGGCGTGTTGTGAAGTAAAACAACCTTTAAAAGATGTTTTTAGGGTGATGCCAATAGGCATTGCCCTTTTTTATTTCCAACACTATAACTATCCATATAAAAAAGGAAGCCTCGCTCACGCTACGAAGCTCCCTTTTCTCTACACGCTAATTACACTGATTAGATAAAATATTATGAGAAATGAAAAAAACTACACGTCTACATTACTATAAGTTGTCGCTGTCTCAATGCAAAAAGAAACGTTAGAACTCTCGAAAGTTCTCAGGGTTAAGATTCTTTGTTTTGTATCGCACCACATCCGTTTTGTTTTCTGCAATACAAAGATTAGAAAACTCATCCTATGTCGCGTTCCAAACAGCATATAATTTGTTTTATTGGTGCAATGCATTGTATTCCTGTATATTAGAAGACCTAAAAAGTTATTTCAGAGCTCCTTTTACAACATAAATTCAATCTCACGCAAGAAAATACACTCTCCTAGCACTATGCAAAGAGCGAAAGAAGTATATACACCACTATACGAAAACTTTCGCTTTGCTAACGAGGTGTATGTAGCAGACAACAGACGAAAAAACTTCCTGTGGCTGTCGTACGAGGAGTCCTAAAAGGAAAATTTCACCATTGCAAGAAATTCTCTTCCACGTAGGGGTAACTCTAATCGATAAGTACTGATATCGAAATAAGTGACAATCGAATATCGTTTAAGATTTAAAAGATTGTTTGCCAAAAGAGTAAATTCGAATTTCTTGTACTTGTAGCTTGCCAAAGCATCCAAAAAATAAAATTGGCGATAGGAATTTTCTTGATGCTCATAGGCAGTATGAGCCATTTTACAAGTCAATTCAAGACCATCGATTGGGAAGTAACTCAACGCAGCTTTCTGGTCAAAAGACCACCACATCTTGCTTGTTGCAAATCTATTTTGTGTCCACGCCCCACGAGAGGTAAATTGACAGTAGCCTGTCAATTTACTTGCCCAATGCCACTCCGATTTCAAAGCTAGCGTAACGAGATGAGCTCTATTCACAAATAGAATCCCCTGACGCACAAGTGGCGACTGTATTGCATGGTACGTTGGGTTGAAGCTCAACGAGAGATTTGGTTGTAGAAAATTCTTTGTAAAATCCGACACTACAGTAATATCATCCACCGCTCGTAGTCCCGATTTAGATCCCAAATAGGTTTGCTCGGCGGATAGCGTAGTTGTAGGCAAATAGTTATAACTCGAATGCAAATAACTCGCATGAAAATTCCAAAAGAAAAGCTCTGAGAGATTCTTATACTGTAGGTAAGCATTAGCCCTATACGATTCGCTCGTATGGAATTCGCCAGTTGGTATAAAAATATTACGATAACTCGAGAAATAGGGAGCTTGGAGCAGACTCTCTTTATCCGAATAATTCCAGTCTCGCGAGGCACTCAAATTTAAGTCCCATCGATAATTAAAACGGAGGTATAGCCGCACAGTCGGCGTATATATAGGACGCTGCTCTTTTCGCAGAGCAGCCCTCTGCACAATCTTATAATAGCTGTATGCAACTGGAGCAGAAAAAGAGAGAACTATCTTTTGGGTAAGAAAAGAGATCGAATAGTTAGGAATAAAACTGAACTGGTAGCGAGTGGCGAGTACTTGCTGGTCTCTAGGTTCGAATTCGGGTAGTGGAGCTGGGCGACTGCTTACGACTCCCAGCTCAAACCTCTCTCTCTCGTATTCACTCTCCAACGTTACTCCAAGGGTTTGCATCGGAAAATGATATTTGCTGCTCAACTGATTACGATTAAAAATTTCTTCTATTCGTAGCGTTTCATCCAATTTGTAGGAGGATAGGGCTTCTTGCGTCTTTAATTGCTCTCTATTGCCTTGCCAACGTAACAGGGATTTAAACTGAAAGATATTCTTATTTGGTGTTTTGTAGAGCCCATTCAAGCGATTCTGAATGTCGTACAGATTCGCCATCGAACGATCTGCTATCACATCATGATGTATGATACTCGCACCCATATTATCGCCATTTTGGCGTAATATAAGAGCGTCTTGCACGAAAATTTTGTCACCATTATGTTCGTAATGCAGCGATAGTTTCGACTGTTGCATTCGCCTTCGAAGCTCTGTACTCTCGGAGAGATTCCATTGAGACTCTCGGATACGCAACTCTTCGGACGAGCGATAGTTTTGTCGCATCCAATCAGTGCCATGTGCAAGATTGAGTTTTAGTTCACTCGCCTCACTCAGACCAACCAAGGTATTCAAAGAACCCAAGTATGTATGATGGAACAAGTAACGCTCCTGATCTATTTCCAAGTTTTTAGGTTGTATACTCCCCAGCTTATTGACCATCGGTAAAGAATAAAAAAAGATCTCAGAGAGCTGCAACTTATCGTCCATTTCTTCGAGTATGTATTCCCCCGTATTATTACCTTTTGCATGCGTAATTATTTGCAATGCCTTATTGAACAAACCCAGAAATACTTTCCCTTTATAAAGCCAAGGAAAACCCGCGCCAGCCTCTACTTCACCAAAAGGACGAAACTTAAATTTGTCTTTCAGACGAATATTCAAGGCTGCTTTTGCTGGGCGCGCAACATCCTGTAGTGCCTTAATATGTTGGTGATTCTCCAGAACCTCTACGCTAGCAACGGCATCTACTGACATATTCTGACTCGCAATCCCATACTGCCCACCGAGAAGATCTCGCCCCTCGATATAAAATCGGCTAATGGGCTCTCCTTGGTAATAGATCGAGCCCTTATTGCCTATAGTAAGCCCAGGAAGTTTTTTGATGAGATCAACAACGTAGCGATCCTCTCCTGTTCGGAAACTTTCTGCATTATAACGGATAGTATCTGCTCGGCGTACAATTGGCGGCAAGGCAATACGAACCTCTGGTATCTCTACATCTGTAATCGAGAGAATTACTTCATGCCGAGGGAGATCCGTAAATTCCTTTATGGAATAACTTTGCGTCGCAAACCCTATTAGGCGAAACTCTACCACAGTCACAGAGGGGGAGAGAGGGATACGATATACACCTCCCGTTTTAGAGAAGCCGTAACGAAGTATTCTACCCTTCGAATCGCGAGTCTGCCATACAACATTCTCTAACCCCGCACGAGACGATGCATGGAGTACTCGCCCCTCTAGAAAAGTAGTTTGCCCGAACAAACGGGAAGAGCTGCACAATGCGTAAAGGAGGACTAGCGCTATACAATAAAACCTATTCAAGTTCTATCGGATTGTATGGTTTAGGGGGAACCGGCGGTAATTGCCCCTCAGCTTTCATTTTAGTAAGTAATGGGCTGACAGAGATAGGATCTATCACTGCATTTCTTTCTACTTTTCTGTATTCTGCGCGAGTACTCTGCGTAACATTATCATTATTGAGATAGACAAGCTCTTTTTTGGGGCACTTATAGAAGCCATTACAGGAGAAAGTGAAATTTTCAACTCGATCGTAGAGCTGAAGAATAAGCCCAGGTAATCCTGAGAAAACGTACGGTCCATCGCTTATGGGAATCTGAGGCGCATACCACGCCACATAATCTCGTCCGCGAAAACGACACGAAGCTCGCTTACACTCAAATCCTTGAATTGTACGCTTTCCTGTTTCTAACTTCCACTCTGGAGCAACATCATGATCTGCATATCGAAGTTTGATACTTGAATCAAACTCCTGTTGATACGTTACCGTATTCTTTTGGGGATAATTTTTCACTATAACAGGGCGAAATGTAATGGCTCTCCTTAAGGGAAGGAGTACACCCAAAAAAGCCAAATTCCCAGCTTTCTCCGCTATCAACGCATCGTATATCGAATCAGCACGCAAGCGATTATAATCCATAAATGCACTAGTTCTATTCCCAACTAACAAAATCGTATGGGTTACATATACCTCATCATTTTTCGTACTATCTGGTACTAGTGTCGTTTCATAAAATACACGATAGCGAGCGGTATCTACAACAATAAACGACCTCGGTGGAGTTGATATTTCTGCAAGATCTGCCCCAGAAATCTTTTGCGCTTTTATGTAGGGCAGCAACACAAAACAAAGCAATAACGTAGCAAAGAGTTTCTTCATATCAAATATGATGATTATAGGCAAAAAAAGACCTCATTCGTGAGGTCTTCAATTAAATCGCTAGCTTCTAACATTTTTCTTCTTTCCAATTTCTTAGGATTGCAATATATCTGATCAAGATGCTCCAGCAACTCAACCACTTCCTTCATCGTCGTTCCCTCGGGGAATTTAAAATAATGCACAGAACCACATGAGGTTACGAGTTTCATTGCGTCCGTCTTAGGAATCATCATAACCAGCATAAAAGCCGCTAAAATCAAAACTTTCTTCAACACTTTATTTATAAATTGTTTCTTTTACAAATATATATTTTTTTTTGACTCTTTGCATTTTTCTAAGTTTCTTTAATTAAAGAAAAGGCATGCTCCAAAACTGAAGCATGCCTTTCTTCTGCATTAATTATAGATATCGAACTAAATACCTATAATCGTAAAGTCTACACGACGGTTACGCGCTCTTCCCTCCTTCGTCTTATTTGTTGCTTTGGGTTTATCCGGACCAAAACCTCGAGCTTGGAAACGATCCTTATTGATCCCCTGCTCGATGATATAAAGAGCAACCGATTTAGCACGCTCCTTCGAAAGGGCACGATTCAATTTCGCAGTTCCCACATTGTCGGTATGACCACCAATTTCAACCTTTACATTCGGGTACTCTTGGAAGAATTCGACAAGCGCATTTAATGAACGGAACGACTCCTCTTTCAGCTTACTCTTACCCGTTTCGAAGAAGATATTTTCTATATCGACAGACTGACCTACTTCAAGTGGCGTTACAAAGAAATCGCGCATTACAACATCGCGTGGTTTCGCTTTCTGCAAGTCAACAACCTCTAACTTATTATAAAAATTGTGCACACTCGGTACAAGGTCGTAGTCCGCTCCTGGTAACAACTTCAACGTATAGGTAGCATCCTTAGGATTATAGATAAACGCCTCTGAGAGGATTTTATTCACCTTCATTTTTGCCTCTACGGTGGGTTCAAGGGGTTGCCCCGTCTTCGTATTAATGAAACGACCGCGTAAGGTAACGAGATTGTCTAATTTCGGTTGCGCCAAAACGTTTTGCGAAACAGCAGTATACTCGTTATACTTTGTAAGATCCAGTTCTACTGGGATCGGGGTATATTCGTTGGCTCTAACCTCGAGATTGTACTTACGCCCGTATGGAAGGTTTACAGTAAATGTACCTCTGGCAGGATCATATTTCAAAGAGTCACAAGGTTTACCATCAATCAACAGTACGGGGTTGTTCTTAGCAGGAATTGGTGCTTTAGCCATTGCATTCATCAACACACCCGACAAGTGTACGTAAGGCAGGGAACGCAGCGTTATACGCACCTCGTGCTCGGAAAAAAGCTTCGACCCCGTAACGTCTACAACAGCACTATCTGCCGTATAGTTAGGCAGGTGTGCCGTAAATACGTACTTATTGTTCAAAGGTAGGAGAGCAAAGAAGGTCGATCCTGTCATTACCAATGAATCGCTTTGCTCACCATTGATTCTTACCTCTATTTCCTTATCCTCAGGCATCAGGTCGCCCGTTCGAGCACTCACTAAATAACCCTTTACCTGAATCCAAGGACGCTCCTCAACAAGCATCACTTTATAGATATCCGACTTGCCGAAGCTTTCACGGTGCGAAGAGAAATAAGCCGATGTTCCTGCAGGCATGGGTCTGAAATACGAATCCCAGAGTACTGAATTTACCGTATCAGAGAGTTTGTAAAGATCCTTCCATGTAATCATAGCTTTTGCCACATACTCAGCCGAATCTTTAGGTGAGCGTTTCACCGTATCGGGTTCAATCACAGGAGCTACCGAATAGATTGCTCCATTATCTCGGTCTGTCTCTGTCCTTTGTCCAGAGAAATAGAGACGACCATCAAACGGCGCTAGGAAAGGTGCTTCAACGTGATAAAACTGTTCGAAAGGTCCCTTTAAACGATAGGGTCGTGAATACTCTCCTTCCTTTTTCTTATAGGAAACATACATCTTTAACCTATCACGTCCCCACCAAGTAGAGAACGCCATAAAAATATACATCCCATCAGGAGTTATCGAAGCTGTTGTAAGATCACCTTCGTTCATAGAACTATAACGAGGCATCTTGATTCGTACCGGCGGTAGCCAATTACCTGTACTATCGAGCTTAATAAACGAAAAACCCTTACGTAACCACTCTTTTCCATGCTCATCGAAGATCCCCGATATAAGGAACGTTTTGCCATCGGCTAATACTCCATGCAGAGCATTGTAACGCGCAATATTCACCGTGTTTGGTAAACGAACAGGATCTTCCCATCCACCATCAGACTTCTTTGTAGTCATCCAAATATCTTGACTATTCAACCCGTAGTGATTCTCCTTGTGATTCATACGAGAGAAAAAGAGTGTATCGCCAGTAATAGAAATCACCGGATTCACTTCGGCAAGCTCAGTATTAACCACCGCACCTAAATTCTGAGGAGGAAAAGACTGTGCATACACCGAGGCAGTAACCCCTGCAACGATAAGTCCTACTAGGAGTCCACAGCTCAGCAACTTAGAAGTTAGACTCTTCATTGTTCCAAATACTTTACTACTAAACATTCTCTGGTCCTCCTTCCCTATTTTTGCGTTAATTGATCGATTGGATACAACGGACCAAGGACAATATTAAAGCCTAAACGGACACTCGTAGCTTTCAGATCTATGGGGTTTATCGCACCATATAAGTTGTCTGCAATAATATAGAACTGGCAAGGTCCAGGAGTGAAAACAACACCTGCACCAAAGTTGAGAAATGAGCGCTGGTTGTAGCTGATAGCAAACTGACCTGAAACTAGAGCACTATAACCTTGCTGAATCGAGGCTGTAACCGAAGGATAAAACTGACCTTGGTGTACGGTAGCAGCGAAAGAGAGTCCTGCTGTAGTCTGACGTAAAATATTGTAGCGAGCCATCAAATAGAACTTAGGCGAGAGCCACGTATTGTAGGATTCTCCCTTAGCTTCTTTGTCAAACTCACTGTGGAAATCCTTCAAATATTTATCACTTTTCATCAGATTCCAGTTGAGCTCCCCATTAAAGAGTATATCTTTAAAACCATTCACCCCCATGATTTTTGAGCGTTTATTTGCCATCTGCGCCTTGCGAGGATCGCTACCCCAGTGTATCATCCCAAGATCCGTAAATGCGAAGGTAAAACTCAATTCTTTCAATTTGGGCATCGTATAGGTAGCTGCTGCAGAGAGTGCAAATCCTGGATTTGAAGGATTGATATATGTACTAGCAGAAGCATAATCCACTCCCGAAGGCTTCCCTTTTTCGTCATACTTTATACCATTCGTACGAGCAAAACCATCCATATCGAACTGATGTACAAAACGTAGCTGGGGATCGTCAAGCACTGTAAATCCAACATTCTTAGGCTCAAGTTTAGCATTGATATTCCCCATTAAGAGACTTAGGCGACCGCCAACTACCCAATCCTCATCAATCGGAGAGGAAGCTCCGAAGGTAAGCTCATTGTAATTTGTTAGATCCGTACGCATATCGTTAAGACTAAAACGATTGCCTACTACCCATTTATTGCCCTCTACAGCTAAACGTACGAGATCGTTCGGATATACCAATGATTGTGTCGTCTGATTACGCATTGCTACCCAAAAAAACCAACGACGCCAAGCCATACGGAAATGAAAAAGATCTAAGCCAAACTCGAAATACTCTTGCGAGAGTTTATTCTTTTGTACCTGAGCGAGAACTTTATCGGGCATCAAGTGTAATTTATCATTTCGACGCTCTGTAACGCTTCGCAACGAAAAGGCATTATTAATCACTCCAATCTCGATCGAAGAAAGCACTGGGACTCCAATACTAAACCTATGCATAGGGCGCACTGCAGCATTTGCCCAGCTCGACTGAAAAGCTAAATCGTTGTATGGCAACAACAACTGCGTCTGCGCCTTTGCTGCAAAGATAAAGCAGAACGCGAGTAACGATAATAATACTACTCTTTTCCTCATTTTGTGGAGTTAATGCGATTTGCAACGTTGTTTATTTCCAATGGCTCAATACGCCCTTTTACTTCTCCAGCTATCTGCAATAAGAGAATATCATGCTTTGTCAAGCGCACTCTCTTATGGACATCAGCATTAGGTGAGATGAAGTAATATGTCATGCGCATATTCTTTGCTTTCGAGCCAAGAGTTTCGTAACTTTTTTTTGACATCTTGTGGAGATGCTCCAAGAACTCCGGTTTGGAAACTCTTCCATCTTCATTTACCTCACCACAAGGGATAAAAAGTGGGAATTCGGAATCAACAACTTCGGAATCTGGTTTTTTGAAGTCAAATCCTGTAATTACGTTGTTTTCCTTATCTAAAAACTCGATCTTAGCATAGCCTTTCAACGGTAAGGAATTCAAGATCCCGAAATGGAGTACGATCACATCATCCAGTTCCGCACCATCGCCTCCAGCATCTAAATATTTATTATACTGCAAAGGGAATGCATCTGGTGCAACAGGGAAAAGAGAGACCATTTTCGTTGTGGTCAATGTACCATATAAAGGAATTCGGATCTCCATTTCCACCTCAACATCCGATGCAATTGGAATCTCACGCTCAATGCTTGGCATCATGCCTCCTCCAGATACTTCTTCTAGATAAAGCTGCTCTACAGAGATATTATAAAATGCTCGTCCGAATGCATCATCCAAATTCGAATTTTTATTATTTAATTCCAACGTAAATTCTTTTTCGGCAGGCAATTGGTTTTTGCTTATAGTTGATGTATTCGGTGAGAGTTTCAAAGCTCTCTTTTGCTCTTCTGGCGACAAGGAGGAGAGATCCTTATTCTGGAATTTGATCCCATTGACAAGAGCAGGATCAATGTCATCTCGTATCTCACTGGGTTTCGCCTGCATGTTTACGACAACCATATTCAACTCTGTCGTCGTAGCACGTTTTATATGAAACAAGATGCTTGTTTCTGGGAGCTCAACTTGAGCTTTCAACATAGTTGAAAAAATGTCCAGATTTTTCGTATAGGGTTCTTTGGCCGAAGTTTGCGGAACGCCTCCGATGGTTTTCCCTATTAACTTACGCAAATAAAGTTTCTTAAAGTCTAGTTGTACACGAATCTTTATTTTTTTATTCGATCCGCCCGTCAATTGCAAGCTATTGAGCTTATATAAGATTCTATTATAGACATCCGTTCCAGAACTTGTATGTTTTAACTGCAAGGCAAAATTTTCATCTTCAATCCATTCCTTTAATGGGATGTAAGTATACTCGCCAGAGACAGCCGTGAAGTTTTGGCTATATCCACCGAACTCGATATTCCCCTTTAGTTCTGACATTTCTGCACTACTAACGGTGTGCGTATATAAGAGTTTAATACTAACACCTTCCGACTCTTTATCGAAATACGCTTGCGAGGCATTAACTCCTGGCTCAAACATCCAATCCAAAGAGAGTGCTTCCTGATTCTGAGCGCTTGTATTGCTAAGATCAATATTGTCTATCACGACCTCCGGAGCGCGTTTAGTAATTTCGCGCGTTACACCACCGATACTAAATTTCTTTTTCTCCTTGTAAACGGCAACACAAGTACCATCCGCCGCATACTCAAATGTTGTCGACTCCGCTTTACGCCCCAGCATCTCTGCCACCGTGAGCGAATCGCGCAGTGCTGGAGCCACGATCTCGGGATGTAGCGGATCTATCTCCATCTCCATTACATCCTTGTAACAGGAGGTTGCCCCTAACAATACTCCACCTGTTATCAACCACCAAAACGCTTTTTTATACATCCTTTTTCTTTTTTATTTTTCTTACCTCATTGTCTCCCCAAAACGAAGAGAGCACACCTGTTCTACGTTGTTTGTACAAAAAGTGTTCAACTATGACATACAAATAAAGTCTAGACATCACTCTAGACTTTATTTGTACTCGAGTACTATTGTTTCATTATCAAGAGATACACGTACACCTTTATAGTCCTCAAGATTAAAAGAACTTACCTCTACGATCTACAATCTTTGCCATCTGTTCGAGCGCACTATAAGCTTCGTAATTTACCCTACGTCTCAACTCTTGGCTGGCTTGTTTTACATCCATACTTTTTGCATTGGTATTGTCGTTTATCTCCTCTGCTTGAATAAGATAAACTCCCTGCTCACCAGCTATAGGTCCGATTATTTCACCTTTCTTACAACTCGGAGCAACTCCAACTACCGCAGGTTCGAAACCCTCTGAACCAAAAGAATAACTGTCGTACGTTACAGAGCTAGCTCGTTTTACCGCATCACCTAGTTTGCTAGCAATTGCTTCAAAATTGGTCTCGGCGATACGAACTTCATTCATTTTTTTCACCAATGCCTCTGCTTTCTTCTCTTTCACAATCGCCTCAGTCATTTCCTTACGAACAGCGTCCATCGAGGCATATGTCCCATCACTCTCCTGAATATCTTTTAGCATTGCTACTACAAAGAGATCGCCAAGTTCAAAGACAGAAGAAACATCACCTACCTTTGCTCCGAATGCCCAACGAATAACCTCACGAGAGTTATCTAACCCTCGAACTCCCGATTCTCTATCTTGCAAATCCTCTGCACTTTGTTGTGTTAGATTACGAAGCTTAACCAAGGAGTCGAAATTCTGTTTCGTCTGATTTACGTAAGCATCTATGTTTGAAGCAAAGAGACTCGAGAACCAGTTGGGACGCTGCACATGTACCATACTCGCAAATGAGCTCGCCTCATTAAATACTTGTTGGTATGTATGTTTTCCTGGTTGTACTTTATGCACCAAGATTGCAAGATCTACACGCGCTGTTCCGCCTTTCTGACCTAATACTTCGATCACATGTACACCATAGTTGGTTCGTACTACTTGAATTTCGCCTATTTTCCCTTCAAAGCAAGCATCATTAAATTCTTTGACCATACGTCCTTGAGCAAACCAATCTAGATCGCCACCCTTAGATTTTGAACCCGGATCATCCGAATATTCCTGTGCGAGCACTTCGAAGTTTCCTCCTTTACGAATTAGATCTGCTATACTATCTGCTACCTGCTGTGCACGCTCTCCAGGATATTTATCAGCCGAGAGGAGAATGTGACGAGCGTGTGCCGAATCAGGAAGAACCTTATGATGGAGTAGACGGGCTGCCTTAAATGCCCCTGCGTCGAATATGATAGGCGAGGTAGCCCCTTCCTGAGCATCAAAAGCCCACTCCGAGAGTTCAGAGGGGAGCTCTTCTTTTGTATACCACTTGTGGATATAGGGTTCGTCGCCAGATTGCGAGACAAATTGTGAGGGATTCTCTGTCGTATTGAAATCTACAAAGTCCTTCTGCATTGCTTGTTCAGCATGTTCGCGATCGAGATCTTGTGGCTCTACAGGGAAGGAGACATAAACGATATCGCGACGTTCTGGTCTGCGATACGATTCCTTATGCTTCCCATAATAGGACAACAACTCACTATCCACGACCGTGAACAAAGAATCTGGCTCAGAAGTATATCGAGTAACTACATAGGCAACATCGACTTGTTTTTGCTTAAAGTTGTTTAGGTATTCCTCTTGTTGTTTGGTAATGCCGAGCCCCTTCGAAACTAAATTATTGTATTTCTGCATTAACTGTTCGTCTGCTATATCGCGCTCAAGCTCGTACCAATACTCTCTTTGTTCGGGTGTCACGTTATCCAAATTCTGGAGGAAATTAAGCATACGTTCGCGATCAAAAGCTCGCGTCTCTGGGTTCGTGAAAACCTGCTCGATAACGGGGAGAGGTTTATCGCCCAACACAAGGCTGGAGAGCTCTTCGTCGGTTATTGCAATGCCGAGAGCCTCTGCTTCGCTGCCTAAAACCTCTTTTTGTAGAAAAGCACGCCAGACCATCTCGCGAATCTGCTGCTGCATCTGTTCTGTTTGCCCTTGACCAGAAAGAGCTTGCCGCATCTTGAGCTGTCGGTCTACCGTTGCTTGGTACTCTTGGTAGTCGTACGACTGTCCATTAACACGCCCAACTTCCATCTCACCTCTACTGAAAATAGATTGCCCAGAACCTAACAAATCGCCCAAGACGAAGGCTAAAAGCGCCAAACCAAGTATCACTGTTACAAACACCCCGGCTTTGTTGCGCAAGGTTTCCAACGTTCCCATTTTTACTTTTGCAATTTCTTTCTATTCGTCAATATAACCTCATTTTGTAAGAGCACAAATATACGTTTTTTGCATAAGGTATTTTGTTATACCCACTTATGCTCTACACAAAGTCTAGTTTCTTTGTAAACTTGTTGCTGAAATTTCTCTTCTAGCTAAAACTACAGTGAATTACATTCTTATATCGGTACTTATTATCCTCAGCGCCTCGCTCCTATACTCTTTCTTTCGCCTTCTGGGAGCTATATATTCTTTTTATCAGTCGCGCATTTATGCTCGATTCGAGAGCGAGATTACTCGACGCTCCCACGAGCTAATCACTGAACGCGAGAAGCTCTCGAACTTGCTACACCGAGTACTCCCACGCGAAACGGCTAGCGAGCTTCAACGCACTGGACGAGTAGATAACAAGGAATGTCCACAATCTACAGTTCTCTTCTCGGATGTGGTAGGTTTCTCTGCTATTGTTGAGGCAGAGAATAGCGAAGCACTTCTTGATTTTCTCGATCACTACATCTTTGCTCTCGATGGTCTTGCTGAAAGACACCATGTCGAGAAAATAAAGACAATTGGCGACGCATATATGTGCGTTGCAGGAATGGATAAATACGACAAAGCAAATCCCGTACGAGTGGTACTCCTCGCGATGGAGATGCTCGAAACTTTAAATAAACTCAACCAAGAATTCCGCCTCGTAGATTCGCACTGGGGCATTCGCATCGGAATTGCGACAGGCACAGTAATTTCTGGGATACTCGGTCGAAATAAACTCTCACTAGATATTTGGGGAGCCACTGTAAACAATGCCAAAAGGATGGAGTCGGCAGGTGCAGAGGGACGTATCAATATTTCGGAGGATACCTATAATGCAGTACGCAACTTCTTTGATTGCGAGAACCGCGGAAAGATGACGGTAAAGAACGGGAAACAACTCATGATGTACTTCATAAAGGGTATACATCCCGAACTCTCGGAGTATGGTAAGGGACAGAAACCTAACCGCCTCTTTTATACGAGATATCAACAACTCCATTTCGTCGACTTGAGCGAATATGTCTTTGACTGGTTAGAGAAGAAACTGCCAAAAGATCTCTACTATCATAATACTCGTCATACACAAGATGTTGTCATACAGGTGGAAATTATCGGTCGTGCGGAAGGAGTATCCGAAGAAGAACTCCTCATCCTACAAACGGCAGCTTTACTACACGATTCTGGGCATGTACTAAGCTATACTGATCACGAACGCCAGGGTGTAAATATTGCGAACCAAACCCTGCCCAATTTCGGATATTCCAAAGAGCAAATTGAGCTCGTAGGAAAGCTTATTATGGCCACAAAGATGCCCGTACAACCCACAACGCTTCTAGAGAAGATAATCTGCGATGCAGATCTCGATTACCTCGGTCGACTCGATTTCTCCAACGGAGCGCACAATCTCTATCAAGAATTACACGAACGGGGCATGGTAGGTGACGAGGCGGCATGGGTTGCACAGCAGATTGCCTTTATCGATAGACATCAGTACTATACCCTTACTGCACAACAAAAACGCGAACTCCCAAAACAACAACAGCTACAGGAACTCCGTGCTTGGCAACATCAAGCGGAACTAGCAAACCAGCAAGCGAACGAATCTTACTGAAACCATTACCGTCGCACCTAGTTCAGTTCCAAAATGTTACTTACTTTTGTATAAGCAAAAGAATAATAAAACTAACAGGGCAAGTACGCTATGGAGGAGACAGCGAGAAAAAAAATTATAGTGCCTTGGGATTTTAACGATCAAGAAGCAAAGTTCCCCCTGCTTCATGCATACCAGTTAGCACAGGTTAGGGGAGACGATATTATCCTCCTAGCATCTCTCAAACGTCCTGGACTCTTTGGGAGCAAAGAAGAGTTTACAAGTCAGCATGTCCAACTGATTAAGCGGATTTCTGACGTCGCGAGCGAGTATACAGAAAGTCTCAATCAAGAGTTCGAAGTTGCTCTACAAGAGCAACAACACTCCCGAGAGGAGGTTGTAGCGGAGGATGCAGAACACGAGAGTTCAAATACATCCGTACGAGAACATTCACATGTTGATATTACTGGTGAAGTATTAGTATACAGCAACTTACAGAACGATTTTCGCGACTTCTACTACACACACAATGCCAATCTTGTAGTGACGCGACAGTTTTTGTTGAACAATGAGCAAAAGAAGCTCGTTGATATGGTGGATTTCCTACTGAAAGTCAAAGCCTCACGTGTAGAGGGGATTCCTTTCATTATCGCCAACAAAGCCCCGTCGCACGTATACTATACGGATCTAGTAGTTCCAGTTACCACTCAACGCACATTTCGCGAAACAGTACGGTGGATTATACAAATTGCGAACTACTACCATTGCAATGTAAACTTGATCCGTCCGCCTGCAATAAGCGATTCGTTACAGAAATTTAATCTCGCAACGAATATCTCTTTTATCAAAAAGTTCTTAGAAGAGCAGGATATTATCTACGGACTTAAAACGGGGAGTCGGAAGATAAAGTTTGAGGACTCTGTTTTCGAATTTATGCAAAATATTGATGCAGATATCCTCATCCTCATGAGTGACCAGTATACAACCTACTTCCCGAATAAAAAAATCAACATCGATACCCCTGTGATGTTGATAAATCCTCTACAAAAGAAGTTCCAAAGCTTCTATTAGAAGTAGGAGGTTTCTTGTGTTTCATCCTACCAAATTTGCTGCAAGATATGCAGACCAGCTGCTTTTGGCTGGCGGGAGTATTTTACTCATAAGCTATATCATGCGCTTTACGACCTCATGGCTTGATTCTTACCAATCGCGCTTAGATATAGCTTTAATCCTATTTCTAGGATTGATTTGTTTACGTAATGCAATACAAGATGGCGAAAAGAGAATATGGCGAATTATCTCGTTCGTGGCAGGCATTCTTACCATAGTAGGTGGTATTGTTCTTGCCATGTGCGAAAACAGCTCAATTCGTGAATTTTCCACTCTGTCAGTAATCATAGCTATTACACTAGGAACTCTTGCTTTCGTATTGGGGAAGCCACGCAAAGCAAAAGAATAAATACGACTACTTGCGAAAAAATATAACGCTGATCTTACCCTTTTGCGATTTAGTAAAGAAAAAAATCAGTCGTGAACTTGATAAGTTCACAGCCTCTAATGTGTATATAGACGATTGTAAATCGATTTATTCAGAAATTGACATACGTGTTGACTAAGTAATGAAGACATACAGTCGGTATTTTACCATACCTGATTTCATAAAGTTTGTCGTACCGAGCGCTAAGTAGAATACCTTTGTCTCTAATCATCGGATTATATCTTTGTGATGCACATCAACAATGAGCCGCTATTTAGCAAACTCGATTTATGCATTGAGCTTGTGAATCAACTTTTGTAGATGTAAGGGACTACTCTTCCAGCAATTTTCTGATAATTATGACCAGAATTTGTAACCGTTTTAGGTTAAAAGACCCAATACTCCGATTGAGTCCCTTACCACAAAACTGGGGCAGAGCCTAGCAATTCATCTCCTGCATACCATGCCGCAAATTGTCCTGGAGTAACTCCGCGTTGCGGCTCATGAAATACAAGATAATAGCACCCCTCCCCTCGTATTAACTCAGCCTTTTGTAAAGGCTGTCGATAGCGTAATCGAGCCTCAAGTTGCACACTGTTTTTTTGTACGAACGGATGATAAGGATTTACCCAATGCACCTCTTCGCTTGCCATTTTTACAACTGTGCGACGGAGATAAGGGTGATCATGTCCCTGTCCAACATACACAATATTGTTATTGATATCTGTGCTCAAGACAAACAACGGAAGTTCCTTACCACCCACTCCTAACCCTTTGCGTTGCCCTATAGTATAAAACTGTGCCCCAGCATGCGTTCCTACTACTTTTCCCATATATGGTGCGAGAATATAGGGTTTTGAGCGCTCCTCAAGTGTTACGCCTTGAATGGGTTCCATAGTTCTCGGTATTTCTACAATTTCTCCCTGTTTACCTTTCAATCTTTGCCCTAAAAAAGTGGGCAGATCTATCTTGCCTACAAAGCAGATCCCATAACTATCTTTACGTTGTGCTGTTGCTAAGCCAAGCTCTTTTGCCAAATCTCTTACTTCCGTTTTTAACATCCCTCCAATAGGGAATAAGGCATGCGAGAGTTGTTCTTGGTTTACTTGGCATAAAAAATAGCTCTGATCTTTATTCGAATCCACTCCAGAGAGGAGCGAATATGCTTTTTTATTTTCTAATACTATCTCTTCTTTTCTACAATAGTGCCCCGTAGCAACGAAGTCCGCACCTCGCGCGCGCGCAATATTCCAAAAAGCAGCAAATTTTATTTCTCTATTACAAAGTACGTCAGGATTAGGTGTCCGTCCTTTCTTGTATTCTGCGAAGAGGTATTCTATTACAGATTTTTTATATTCTTCGCTAAGATCTACTATCTCAAATGGTATACGTAATTTACGAGCAACCATTGCAGCAAAATCCGTATCCTCTTCGAAAGGACAATCTGACTTAAGGAGACCAACTCTCTCTGTCCAATTTCGCATATAAATACCCACAACATCGTGTCCATCTTGTTTGAGGAGGTAAGCAGCCACACTCGAGTCGACGCCCCCAGAGAGTCCAACAACAACCCTAGCCATTTTTTAATTACGGTTTATATCTCTTTTAAAGTTTTATTTTGTTGCGAATTCTTTTTCCTTAAATCTTTGGGAGATACTTCGTGTAATATATGCTGTATACTATCCCTTTGCAATAATAGCTCTATACCCCTTGATAGTGCTTTATCCGAAGGCAACGAATGTGCAATTCTACCCGAACGAAAATAATAGCGGGAGATTATCTCTTGTTCTAGGATCTCACGAACTTCTTTGAGATGTTCTTGGTAATGACTGCGAAAGTTAGATAGGAGTGATCCTCGCAATCGCAGGAAATCCTTGCTAACAATAGAATCATCTAACCCTATTTCTGAGGACATTTTTTCTACTCTCGTTAGGAGATCAAAGAGGGGATTTTTAGTCAAATACTTTTTATCTCGAACCCAAGTAATGAACGAATAGAGCTCTTCGTCTGAGAGATGAAATTTATCAATAGTACCTGGCGAATCGTGCTCTTGCTGATATTTATTGGCAAAATCGAAAAAAGCTCCATTAAGGAACAGGGATGATACGAGAGGACTGTATTCTTCAGCCTTTATGGTGATATCTGGCCAGATCCCTCCACCATCATACACTATCCTACCATTCAGTGTTTTAAAGGGCTTCATTAACGAATCGGGAATATGATCTACAATTCCTGAGGTGGAACGCTGAGCATAGTCAATAGCTTGGATACACCGACCACTGGGAGTATAATATTTTGCTGTGGTAATCTTAAAAATTCCACCATAGGGCAGTGGTCTCGTTGTTTGTACCAGACCTTTACCAAAGGTTTGCTCGCCAATGATTATCGCCCTATCGAGATCTTGCAAAGCACCTGCAACTACTTCGCTCGAAGATGCAGACTCTCTATTTACTAAAACGACCAAAGGTATATTACGATACGGAGCATTTCCACTAGCATAGTGCGTATTGAGTTCTCTTCCTCCCCGACCTTTTACCTCTACAACTTTAGAACCTGGAGTCACAAACAAACTCACAAGGTCTATAGCTTCGTTAAACAGTCCTCCCACATTGCCACGCAAATCGAGTACAAGACCCTTCAAAGTATCCCCATTGTTCTTTATTTCTTCAATGGCGTGGAGTATATCTTTAGCACACCCCGTTGTAAAACTTGAAAGGTTTACATACGCTATATCATTCGCTAATCGAGTAGAATAGGCTACTGCCGGAATCTGGATTTTCGCTCTTTTTACGAGACAGACAATGCCCTTTTCTCCAAAAGGACGATTGACAGTAATAATAAGTTTAGAATTTTCCTTACCCTTAAGTTTCGCACTTACATCGTTCACAGAGATTCCCTTAAGGGAGACTCCGTCAATCTCCACAAGAGTATCCCCCGTTTTTAGACCAGCTCTGAGAGCAGGAGTATTCTCATAGACTTGTGCAATCTGTGTAAATTCGCCTGCTTTTTGAATCAGCGCGCCGATGCCTGCATACTCACCTGTTGTAATGAACTTTAAATTATCCTTAGAACGTTCTGGAATATACTCCGTATATGGATCTAGCTGTTTGAGCATACCGAGAATTCCCGCATCTGTTAGCATTTCAGGGTCAGGTTCGTCAACATCCAAGAGCATCGCATCGCGAAATACTGCAAACATTGTTTCCAAATTGCGCGTCATATCGTGCTCTGTATATGCAGATAAACTTAAATAACCTATACCCGCAATACAGAGCGAGATAAGCGAGACACTCAACCATTTTTTTATCTTCATTCCTTATCCTAGATTTGAAAAAAAACGCTGCTCACCAAAGCAACGTTTTTTTATACTTAAATCTTACTACAACAATTCTATTTTTCGAAACTCCCGATCATTTTTCTCGGATCGACCCATTGATCAAAATCTTCTGCACTCACTAGTCCTGTTGCCAAGGCAGCTTCTCGAAGGGTTAGATTCTCTGCATGTGCTTTTTTTGCAATTTTTGCGGCATTAGCATACCCAATATGAGGGTTTAAAGCAGTAACAAGCATCAACGAATTGTTTAAATGTTCCTCTATCTTCTTTACATTGGGACGAATTCCTGATACACAGTGTTCGTCGAAAGAAAGAGCAGCATCTCCTAACAACCGTGCAGATTGCAGGAAGTTACTAATTATTAGCGGCTTAAAGACATTAAGTTCAAACTGTCCCAACATTGCACCTGCGCCTAGTGCCGCGTCGTTACCTACTATTTGAGCGCAGACCATAGTCATAGCTTCTATCTGCGTAGGATTTACTTTTCCAGGCATAATGCTCGACCCTGGTTCATTCTCGGGGATCAATATTTCAGAGATCCCAGAACGTGGTCCAGAAGCCATAAGACGCAAGTCACTAGCAATTTTCATGAGCGAAATAGCCACTTGACGCAGGGCAGCATGTGCCCCCACCAGAGCATCGTGCGAGGAGAGCGCATCGAACTTATTCGGCGCAGTGACAAAATGATAATGTGTAAACTCAGCTATTTTTTTGGCAACGAGCTCCGCATATCCTCTTGGGGTATTAATTCCAGTGCCAACTGCCGTACCACCTAGAGCCAATTCGTACAATCTGGGTAGCGTAGCTTCTATTGCACATATACCTGCAGCTAACAAAGATGCATATCCCGAGAATTCTTGACCTAAAGTCAGAGGGGTAGCATCCATCATATGCGTGCGACCTATCTTTACTACTTGGGCAAATTCCGTGCTTTTGGCTACCAATGTTGCATGCAAACGTCTTAGGTTTGGAAGAGTCACTGTACACAAAATATCTACAGCAGCGATATGCATGGCCGTAGGGAATGTGTCATTGCTTGATTGCGACTTATTTACATCATCGTTGGGATGAATAAACGTACTCCCCTCCCCTAGTTTATTTCCAAGAATTTGGTGTGCTCGGTTAGCTATCACCTCATTCATATTCATATTACTCTGCGTACCAGAACCAGTTTGCCATATTACCAAAGGGAACATATCAGAGTGCATCCCTGAAAGAATCTCGTCACACACGCGAGAGATCAAATCGCACTTGACGTCCTCCAAGACTCCCAATTCAAGATTGGTATGTGCGGCTGCTTTTTTCAGGATCGCGAATGCTAAAATAATTTCGCGAGGCATACTAGCACTCGGTCCAATCTTGAAGTTATCAAACGACCGCTGTGTCTGTGCTCCCCATAGTTTATTTGCAGGGACTTTCACTTCCCCCATCGTATCGCGTTCAACCCTATACTCCATGGTTCTATATCATTTTATTTATCCTCATCTATGCAAAAATAGTTGTTTTATAGGCTATAAAGATTTATTTGAAAGGTAATCAGAAAAAGAAGGATAATGAATAATACAAAGATGTATAAGAGGGTGTAACAAAATCTATATAATCGCATCTATAACGAGATTTGCCCGCAGGAGCAAAGGCGAATCTCGTTTTTCCCCTACAAATTATTGATTTTCAAATGAATAATCATGATAAAACTCGCTTGAGGGAGGATGCCGTCTGCCAAGGCAGGGCTAAGAGTTTTCTTACTTTTGTAAAAATAGCATCCGAATGCCATTAAATAATCTGCAAGAGGAAGAACTCAAGCTGCGTATTGGCGAACAACTTTTCTCGCATTTTGACTACCACTCCCGCATCGGTAAAATCGACTTCTGTGTCACTCAAAAACAAAAGGCAAAGCAGGGATCGGCAGATACGCTCTCCTTATTATGGGCAGAAGCAAAGCGCGGAGTCGTTTTGGACATATACAAACCCCTCGTGCAACTTATTCTTACGATCGGCAAGGCAAGAACCTTCGATAGTTACCTCCCGCCACCCTTTCTTGCAGCCTTCGATGCTGAAAAGATCGCATTCCTACCCTACAAGGAAATCCTAACTTTTTTCTCGTTGAACGACTTCAACTGGAACGTAGCTCCTTCGGACGATACGAGCCGCGAGTTTGGTTTGCTCTACGATGCAGTCAAAGCAACTATAGACCGCTCGGCGTACATATTTCGATATGATGCGCACGAAAAGGAATTACGAGAGTTCATACGGGTACACCTCTCGGAGAACTCGGAGCTGATACAAA
>CBDEMG010000056.1:0-36708 GCA_965240855.1 uncultured Bacteroidia bacterium
CTGTGGTCTTAGCAGACAGCACGCTCGCGACAAGCGTGTCTGGAGTCTTTGTAGGGACAGGGTATACCCTGTCCGTCTTGAATGAAAAATCACTCTTTCGGTAATACCTCTTTCGGGTTGACGAATGCACTCATGCGGGCAATGGCGCGTTGTTTTTGACTAAGCCCTGGGTGAACATAAAGATTGAGGGTGGTATTGACCGTCGAATGTCCTAAGATGGCACTCACCGTTTTGCAGTCACATTTGCTTTCAATACAGCGTGTAGCAAAGGTGTGACGCAAAGCGTGAAATGGAATATGTGGGATGGAAAGCTGGTCTAGTATCCGCTTGTAAATTTCGCGATAGTGCTGGGAAGAGAAGGGTGTAGAGGCTCGTCCTACAACAAAATCAGTTGGCTCTGCTCTACGGATTTTTGATAGAGCGTGAAATAACTCTTTACAAATCGGGATATCGCGATTTGCATTTTGAGTCTTGGGTGAGCTTAGGCTCTTTTCCACACTACAAGAGTCGCAGTTGTAGAGGAGATTATACGTTTGATGCACACGTAGAAACCGTTCGCGCAAATCGACGTCTTGCCACTGAAGCGCACAAATCTCGCCAATCCGCATTCCTGTGCAGAGCGCTAATAGGAGTCCGATATTGATATCCGTAGGAGTGTCTAATAGATACTTCAGAAGTCGTCGGTGCTGCGCAAGAGAGAGTGTCTTGATATGGGGGGTATCCATCCAACGGGGGTAGTGCAATTCCCATTCAGAAGGGGGGCAAAGCCCTCTTCTAGCGCCATATTTTAAGACAGTTTTGAGTGTTGCCACGATATTGCGGATGGTGTTCTTGGCAAGCCCTTTTTCTGCGGATTCCAAGATAAATTGCTGTACCTCTGCTTCGGTGATATTTGTAGCCTCGCCCCAGCGCGGGAGGATGTAACTCTTAATCACGAGTTGGTAGGCTAGAAAAGAGGATCGTTTAATGAGTGGTTCTTTGGCTTTACTCCAAGCGGTGATAATCGTACTTAATTTTGTTCGCATTTTCACAGACTTTATTTGCGCATTTCTCTAGATGTATCTGCAACTCCAGCACAGGGTTTCTACCGCTGTGGTCTTAGCAGACAGCACGCTCGCGACAAGCGTGTCTGGAGTCTTTGTAGGGACAGGGTATACCCTGTCCGTCTTTCTAACCGACACACCCTGTCCGTCTTGTATCGTATATATATATACCCTATCCACATTTTGATACATGTCTTGATCATATACCAGACAAGGCATGCCTTGTCTCTACAACCTATACTACAAAATTCCGAGTCTGGATATCGAGTTTTTTCTTAGCAATCCCAAGTGGGTCGATTTCGTAGTCGTAAAGTTCTAGTAGCTTATCTGTCTTCTTGTTGTGTTGGAAATAGTTTTGGAAACGGGTGCGCCACATTAGGTCTGCATACGGAATATTCTCTCTCTCCTCGGGGGGTAGTTGTAAGTATACTTTAAAATAATGGAGCGATGCCTCGGCAGCAATCACACGTAGTATACTAAGGGGTTTGAACTCTGCTATATCTTTTACGATTTGCTTAACCATTGCGGTACCTAGAAATCGGTTCGCAATCTCGTTGTCTGCAACCTTTAGGATATCGTAATGGTCGTAGAACGTTTCTATCGAGCCATTCACAGGCGAGGTTTGTATAGGGTCTTGTATAATCGTCTGTAACCATTGCTCACGTAAGAGGAGCGGCGACGCATTGGCATAAGCAGGAGAGCGTAACTCGGTATGAAGAAATCTTAGGAGGATATCGCGACGTTCCTTAAGTTCGGTAATAAGTCGTTCTACTCTGAATTGCGAGGCGGGGGTAACCCCATCTGCATCCGTCACGACAATCCCACCTTTCATTACGATGGTATCTAACTCTGGAATGGCGGTAAGAAAAGCAACGGTTACTGCATATTCGGAAACTACTTTATTGAGCCGCTCTTTCCGTTTGATAGAGATAGGAAGCCCATCAATAAAATTTTCCATGGTATCAAACAGCACAGCAATCGCCTCCATATCGAAAAGATGTCGGAGTGCTGAACGCATTACTGCAGAAGAGTACTTTTGGAAATAATCGTTATCAAACGAATTGCTAAGGGTGAGGTATTGTTTCATTCGGGGGAGGGAGAGATCGAAAAAGATTTCGTTTGCCATTTTCGCTAACATTTAGATGTTTTTCACTATTTATTGTACTGTACGACGGTCACGCCCGTGATCCGTACTTCGTTCCGAGTGATTTTAATTTTGACACTATAGACCCGTTGCCTACCAATGCGGATTGGGTCATCTAAGGGTTCGTAGGGTGGGGTGTACAGATTGTCGAATATCTGTTGTTCATCCCAAGTACGGAGTTCGCCTAAAATCGCGCGTTGGAATTGGTTGTAGTACGCCCTTCGTATCGGTTCGAGAGCTACGTTGGCATCGCCTACTAACGCCCAATATCGTACGGAGTCGTGTACAGTTAGGTGGGGCAGCCATGGGTTGTCTGCAACGAACGCTAACCGTTTGGCTTGAGCGATATAGAAATAAGGCTCGTCTTTTATTTCCGTAGTCGCGCGGATATTGAGAGCAGGGATTGGGGGGGCGGGGTATATCCGATGACTCCCACTACCATAAAAAAGATATTTAAAATTTAGAGGCTTAATTTCCCCCCTTTCAATATCTTCATATATTTCGCCATGGTCACCCAAATCTGGGATCTCTGGTTTTTCTGGATTAGGGATTATAGGAGGTTTCCAAGGTTTAGGAATACTTTTTATTTCATTGCCATAGCGGTCGTATAACACACTAGGGCTATATGCGGTTGGGATAGTAGTACCACCACTATAATCAGGGATATATCTACCAAAACGCTCGCCTCTAGGAAGAGTTTTTTCAATGTTGTCTGCATATGTCTTATAATCTTTTAGCAGCCATCTAAATGGGCTTATTGTGCGATAATCATATTTCTTATTCCAAAACGAAGCATAAATATGTTGCTCAACACCATGTTTGATATGTCCATATATATCATACACTCTCGTATATTGATACGCCATATCGTACCGCATAGTAGAGGGATGGTTGGGACTCACTTTTAATAAAACCAGCCGCGCAGATTTAAAAGGAGATTCGATAAGTTGAATCCCTGTTCTCCAGATTTTTAGAGATGTAGTAGGGAATAAAAAACCATGGTAATGCCATTTATTGTCACGCGTAATATACTGATGACCAAAAAGATTTATATATAAATTGTAGTTAACATCATAAGAGTCATAGTAAGATTTGTGTGATAAAACAGGATGTTTTGGAATATGGGTATTAAATGTGTATATCAATTCTCCAGAGAATTTCTTTTCAGACTCTTGGTAATAATAATGTTCGGTTTCATACCCATCATCATTTTTAGAGAAGAGAACGTTTTTAAAACGTTCTATTGATTTGATATCTCCCCCAGATGGTTTATTGTCAATGAGAGGAGAGCCTTGGTTTACGGGTGCGATAAAACAAATAGGATGTTTTCTATCAAAAAATCGTATAGGAGATTCATACCTGTTACCTTCTACGTTTAGGTCTGGTTTATTTTTCATATAAAGGATGTTTGGGAAGGGAGCGTTATATGTAAGCTCTTCCCACGGTGTGTCTTTGTTATCGACATTTTTTATAACTTGTTCAAGCGGTATAGCAGTTTGTATGGGTTCGTTATATGGAATATAATTCTGTATTTTGAATGGATACCATTGATAAGTTGTAAGCTCACCCAAAATAGGACCTTCGCGAAGCGTATCGTGAATACTATGTAACTTATATGTATATGCTGAATGTTTTTCGCGAATTTGGAGAGTAAGCCCTAAGAGTTGTAAGAGTTTTTGTAGGAAACTATATAAATCCTCTTTTAATGGGAGGGATGTATCACCTTTGCCATCTAAGAATTTTACTTCAAAATGTTCAGATTCCCAAAACGATTCGTTGTAATTAAAATCTAGCTCATGATTTAAAAAACCACTCCCCGCCTTTTCATTGGTTTGATAGTGTGTTTTTTTTGATGGGGTAAAAGACCTACTCCGAATAAGGGGTTTTTCATAGAGTAGGTATAGATTGAGTTGTTTAATAGGATCGATGTTTGATACTATATTTTGCCCCCCTACTGTTTCTAAGATTCGTTCTATTAAATATTCAACACGAATAGCAAGACAACCATCGTTCCAATGCGTCAAATCACTCCCATTCGCTTTTATCGTCTCACCGAGTGCCAAGAAAGCGCGGGGTGGGGTCTCTTTGTACGTACTCTCGCACTGTATGCGGAGAGCACTACCATCCAACTTTACGAGTTTCTGAAAGAGTGTATTGATTTGACGGAATTGCACTGTAATGCGGAGCTCGCTAAGTTTTACGATCGAGAGCTCGCCAGCATCTATCTCCTCCTCTTCTTGCCATGGGAGCCCTATAAAATAGGCTGGAACTGCGCCATCGGTAAACGGGAGGAGCTCGCCATCGGCATTGGTTTTCGGAATTAAGAGTTGTTCGTTATCGGGGGTACGGGGTAAAGAGAAATCCCACGTTGCAGAGAGTTCGGAAAAGAAATAGGGCGACTTCCAATCGTACGAGATCTCTGTAACATCATCTATGTCTAGACATTGATACGCTGCAGTGGGATCGGGTTTTACATAAAGAGACCAAGCGCAGAACATTGCTACAATCCTTTTTTTTTATTGCACGATATAGGGTTTGAGTAACACGAACGTTAGAGCGCCACCCCACCACCAATCGCCTACCAAACCGAGTGATGTGGTTTCGATACTAGAACGGTCTAGATGTGTTAACCCAGAGCGCCCTGCAATCGCGTCGTTCACAAGCGAGAGGATTACATTGGCTAGCATCCGACGAACTTCTCTCCGCATCACGACATTGCTTCCTAGGTTTCCGACATCGCCTCCAGCAAAAGCATAAACATGGAATCGAGAGTATTCGATAAAAGTATCCTCATCGGTTAATTTCAATCGAGAGAACTCGTCAACATCCGCCACGAGGAGTGGCATCTGTGTATCGTGGATGAGCGTTGTGAATGTCGCCTTATCCTTCCATTCGGAACTCACGGCAAAACTAACCGAGAGTTTGTCTGCAATGGTACGGATGTATTCGGTATGATTGTACTCTACTTCCATTTTCCCTTATTCTTTAGTTTGAGACTCTTCGGAACGTGACGCAAACCCTTTTCGAAATCCGTAGACGACGTAGGGTTCGTACGGAACACCCTCATCGCGTTCGAGGGCTTGTAAAAATCGCCGCAGAGTGTTCGCATCACAACCGAGTTTTCTAGCTATCCAACCATACGTATGGAACTCTTTGCGAAGACGGAGGATCTCCTCTTTGAATGGATAGAGACGGTGTTCCTGCACATTTTTGCGCGGTATTCGCTTACTTCTTACGGACGTCATTCTATTAGATATTTGCGCGTTAATTCGTCTGGTTCATCCCATTCATCTACAGGACGAACCTCCATCCGCCATATATTGTCGGACTCTTTTCTTAGCTGAAGCATATACTTCTCGCCAGTGTATGGGTCAATCACCCGACCGTGTTCCCACATTTGCAATGCGGGTCTGGCACTTGCTGGATCTACAAATGGGCTATCATCTTTCAGGCGCTTATCCCACACGATATCTTCGGCATTAGGGAGGTCTTCAAACACCTCCTCTTCTTCTATAGGCGGCGCGAGTTGCACTGGTGTCTGCAAGACGGGGGTAGGTTTCGCTACCACCTCAATATCTTCTGCAGTATCTTCTTTTTTATTGATATTTGAGAAAGAGAGGGGGAGTGCTAAATCGTTCAAGACAAATACCCAAGCCTTTCCTAATACTGAGCTCTCGCCTCTATCATCCTTCAACTGCGCCTCACCACTCCAGCGTGCGGATTTCTTCTCGGTCACAAAACCTTCGGAGGTTTTTAGGTATTTCTGAATGGTAGTACGAGAGAAGAGGTGTTCGCCTAAGAGTTTAGCCTCCTTTACATAGAGTGGATATACAGCACTCATGTTAATATAGAGGAGCGACTCGCCAACCTCGAGAGGTAAAACCTCACCCTTATCACTCTTAACGGGTCCCCTTGCGGCAAGCTCCTTAAAATGTATGTTGCGGCAAATCTCGCCACGTTGTACGAGTGTTGAAAAGATTTGCCAAAAAGTGTTGACTTCGTTCCCATTGTGTAAATCCTCTACTTGGGTATGGATGGAACTCGTAGCCAGTGCGATAATTTGTTCGCGAGAGAACTCAAAATGTAAATAGGGGTGTAGGATTTCGTATAGAGCGATAAGCGTACTCCAGGTAGAGATAATTCGCTCCTCGGTGTTAATCCCTTGTTCATTGAGCATTTTTCGAACCCACCGACGTACCGCAGTATAGTGGTCTGCAAAACGTCCCTCTACCTCACTGCGCAAGTCTAGACATTCGTGTACAATTGAGGCGAGTCCAGATTGTTCCATCTGTAAGAGAAGATCTAGCTCGTCTTGCTCTGCTTCCGAATAGTGTGCTTTCGTGAATTCGAGAGAAATAATCCGCGTCATGAGTGCCGCATCGGTATCGGGGATCTGCTGGCCTGCTACGCAAACCGAGGCGCTAATCTCGCTCTGCGAATTGTAGCGCATCCCTTCTACTGCTGAAGCTACCGTCTTGACGCGCCCCCCGCCATCAAACATACTCTTTATAAACTCGACTTTATCGCGCGTAATATTAGAGCTGTATTCATCAAAAGCGATCGGAACATTGCTGTATTCATGTACGGCATTATCAAGCGAGGCGAGTGTACTATTCGCCAAGTTCATTAAGACGGGTGAGCGAAAGAAGAGCTTAGAAATACTACGAAGCATCACACTCTTACCCGTTCCACATTTACCAAACGCATTGAGGAGTGGCACCATCCCCGCAGACTCTTGTATAATATCACGAAAGAGCGAGAGGATGACGAAGAGAATACCGATTTGCCCATTCGTGCCGTAGACCTTCAAGAATTGCTTTTGCCAATCCGTAAACTTGGTATTGCTGAAGTGTGCCGCGAATTTCTTCCGATTCCGATTCTCTAGCGCAAATTCATTGATACGGTTAGCAACAGCACTATAGTAGGTCTTCTCGCCTACCTTTACAGTTCCGTAACTACTGAACTCCTTAAACCCGCTCCCGGGGATATACACACCATTTGACCATACCCAAAAACCATCGCGATGCCACCCGAGTTGTGCAATCCCCTTACAGGGGGTACATTCGTTAAGGATGAGTCGCCAGAGACCTATCGTATCCTCTTTCGATCCGAACCATTCGTAGTTCCCAAACTTCCCAAAGAAGAGCCGAGCATCACTCTCTGTTTTAAAGCTTTTCGCATCGCCAGAGAGCTCGATATATTGCCGCTCACCTGCGATGTTTGTAATCTCGATGAGGCGGTGTGTGGTACCCTCGGTTGCTATAAAATAGAGCCCCCGTACGGTGAAATTGGAAATAAGCTCTGACGAGTTATTCTTACCCAGACGCCACAAAACCCCTTGGGAGCGCCCCACTCCATATTCGCGAATCTGGAGAGAGAACTCGTTTACCTCTTCAGTTTTCGGGGGTGTTAACTCTTTTTGTCCAATCAATACTGAGCGAGCCCCACTCTGGTTCTGTAACTTTTTAAGAAGCTCCTGCCATTGTTTCCGAGGCTTAAATTTCGCACCTAGGAGATTGATGTAATACTCTTGCGTCTGCGTATCTACACTCGAGAGCACATCCACTACCACACTTTGTACTCTGCGGAGTGTAAACAAATCGATCGCGCGCCCCTGGGCAAACTCTTGTGCGACGTAGTGTAAGAGAGCATCTTGGGAGTTTTGGGTTATATACTCACGCGCATCGCCTGTGTACCTCTCAAAGAAAGAATCTGGGTCGATTTTTATTTTTTGCGTAGCCATGTTTCTTTTCCTATAAGAGTTAATCCATACCAACAAGCGCTATATTGTACCTCCGCGCAGCAGAGATAAACGATGCTCGTTGCGCTTGCGACATTACATTTCCCCCAATAACACGTAAGATGATTTTATGCCCAGTGTCAGAGATCTCTGTGCCTATGAGATCTAGCACTTTTAAGATTTTACTGAAAGTTTCGGAATATACATGAGGCGAGTTAAGTGCCTCTATAAATAACATATCGGGCTCTCCATACTGCATAAACTCTTGGGAACACCCAAGGTATGCCTTGTCGATACTCTCTAATACTGAGGTTGTATCCTGCCGCCCATCAAAGATTAAAAGCGAGTATAACCGAGGGGTTACTTCTTTAGACATTTGCGCGCTCCTCCTTTTCTGTTTAATCATTAAGCGCCTCCGGGTTATTCTCTAATAAACGGGTCTCCATTTTTACTACCGAAACCGCGAAGCCCTCTTTTAAGAGCGTGACCGAATCTTTTTGTTGAGCGAGTTGCCCAGCAGAGTCTTGGTCTGCTATAATACGAATGTGGCGAGCCCCTGCCTTCTTTAGTAGTACGATTTGCTCTGGAGTGAGCGCTGTCCCCATCCGCGCAACCGTATTCGTAACTCCGCGGGAGTGCAGTCGCATTACATCCGTATATCCTTCTACCAATACAGCCTCTTGTGTTCTGCTTATAGTGCGTGCTGCATCGGACAATCCGAAGAGCACCTGCGATTTTTTAAAGAGTTCGGAGGCGGGGGAGTTTATATATTTCGGAATATTGGGAGTATTTGTAATATCGCGTGCTGCAAAACCAACCGTACGTCCCAAGACGTCCTTAATGGGGATGGCTATCCTCCCAACCCCTATACAAAAGACAAGATTATTGGGTAGGACTCGTACCAGTCCGAGTGTCTCTAGTTGGGGGATGAAATCCGCTATCTCGCTGTGTGCGAGATCTGTCTGTCGTACCAAGCCTAAGCCCCACCTAACGCACCACGACTCGGCGTCTGTTGGCTCACCAAACCGCTTTACTAGATACTGCAGTGCTGCGTCCTTAGGGTTGTGCATGTAGGCTTTGTTCAGTTCTTTTACAAAGAATTTCTCGAGTTTTGCTACCGCTTCGTATAATTCTTGCATTTTACTCCTTTTAGCTTTTGTTTCTTGTGTTTGGTCACAGTATTCAACTTCTATACCAAAACACTCTGCAAGGGTAATCACTGCCTCGTAGAAAGAGCACTGTTTGATGGCCTGTACAAAGCTGAACACATCGCCATGGGCGCCGCACCCGAAGCAGTGGTAGGTATTCCGCCCGTCGTTGATCAGGAACGACGGGTTGGCGTCTGCATGCAGTGGGCACTGGCACATCTTCTGTTGCGCCTGTGTCTCTGTTAGGACTCCGAGCCTGACCGCCGCCTCTCTGATCTTGGCCTCGGACTTAAGGCGAGTTAGGAAGGGGAAGGAGAAGGAAGATTCTTACATTGGTTATGGAATTCGAGGGTGTAGAAAAAGCGTAATTTTGTAAACGACGTAATTTTTAATAACTGTAAAGATTTTACTATGGCACAGGAGAAATTCATAACCCGCCATATTGGGAATGCGGAGAAAAAAGTAGAAGCAATGCTTGCAGCTATAGGCGTACAGTCTCTCAATGAGCTGATAGAACAAGTCGTACCTTACGATATCCGACTACCCAAGGCTCTACGCTTACCTACACCAGTAAGCGAATGGGAACTCATAAATATATTGCATACAAAAGCTAGAAAGAATAAAATATTCCGATCCTTAATTGGGTGCGGTTATTATGGAACAAACGTACCTGCGGTTATCCAGCGTAATGTCTTCGAAAATCCGGGATGGTATACATCTTACACACCCTATCAAGCTGAAATAAGTCAAGGTCGTTTGGAAGCACTTCTTAACTTCCAGACCATGATTACTAGTTTAACAGGGATGGAGATCGCCAATGCCTCTCTCCTAGACGAAGGTACAGCAGCAGCGGAGGCAATGATCATGCTATTCAATCTCCGCAGTCGTGAGGCTGTGAAAGCGGGACGTAATCTTTTCTTTGTCGATGAACAGGTTTTCCCACAAACCTACTCGGTTCTAGAGACACGCTCGACACCTCTTGGTATAGAACTCGTGAGAGGGAAATTCTCGGAATATAAGTTTACGGGCAACGAGTTTGGTACATTATTACAGTATCCCAATGCTGAGGGAGTTGTTTTAGACTATTCTAGTTTTGTAGATGCGGCTCACAAACAGGATATAAAAGTAGCTGTAGCCGCCGATTTGTTGTCTCTCGCACTACTCAAAGCCCCAGGCGAGTGGGGAGCTGATATCGTACTGGGATCTACGCAACGATTTGGGATTCCTATGGGGCTAGGCGGTCCCCATGCTGCTTATTTTGCAACGCGAGAAGCGTACAAACGGACAATGCCTGGACGTATCATAGGCGTTTCTATTGACAGGCACGGACACAGAGCATTACGTATGGCTCTACAAACTCGCGAACAACACATCAAGCGCGAAAAAGCTACCTCTAATATATGTACAGCCCAGGCGTTACTAGCTTCGATGGCAGGGATGTTTGCTGTCTATCACGGACCTGAAGGGATTCGTCGTATAGCCAACAACGCACACAGTGCTGCGGTACGTATGGCTAAGGCATTAAAAGAATTGCATTACGAGGTAGAGAGTACTACATTTTTTGATACGATCATACTCTCTTTACCTACAGAGGTATGTACAAATCTGCGCCAATTGGCTGAAAAAGAAGGCTACAATTTTAACTATCGTACAGATGGTAAGGTTACCCTCTCTTTTGATGAACTCTCTACCACAGAGGAGCTCACTAACCTCATACAAATTTTTGCACAAGCTGTAGGAAAGCCTGCTGTGCCCGTAGCCAACGAGCAAGTTTGCTACCCTATTGCGGGTTTTGAGCGCACTACGCCATTTATGCAAGAAAAGGTTTTTAATAGCTATCATTCAGAAACAGAAATGATGCGCTATATCCACAATTTAGCGCGCAAGGATATCTCGCTAACCAATAGCATGATCTCATTGGGTAGTTGTACAATGAAGCTCAACTCAGCTGTTTCGATGCTCCCACTTAGTTGGATGGAGTTCGGAGTAATACACCCCTTTGCTCCAGCCAATCAGTTAGAAGGTTACCTAGAAATGATACGCGAGCTCGAGGGCTACCTAGCAGAGATTACGGGATTTGCTGGCACAACACTGCAACCGAACTCAGGTGCAGCTGGTGAGTACACGGGATTGATGATTATTCGACAATATCATCTCGCGCGTGGCGATAAGCAAAGAAATACAATATTAATCCCGTCTTCCGCACATGGAACGAACCCCGCAAGTGCGGCTATGGCAGGAGCAAAGATTGTGAGCGTAGATTGCGACGAACGTGGAAATATCGATATTGAAGATTTACGTGCTAAAGCGCAAGAATACGCGGCAACACTCTCGGCATTTATGGTAACATACCCTTCAACACACGGAATCTTCGAAAGTAAGATTCGCGAGATGATAGATATTATCCACAATGCTGGGGGACAAGTATATATGGATGGAGCCAATATGAATGCTCAGTGTGGTTTGACTAGTCCTGGATATATTGGCGCAGATGTTTGTCACCTTAATCTTCATAAAACGTTTGCAATTCCTCACGGAGGAGGTGGTCCTGGTGTAGGCTCCGTTTGTGTTGCAAAACATTTGGTAGAGTTTTTACCTACTCATTGTTGTGTTAAAGTTGGAGGTCAGAAGGGGATTACTGCTGTGTCCTCTGCGCCGTGGGGGAGTGCGAGTGTGCTTCCTATTACGTATGCTTATATTCGTATGTTAGGTGCTGATGGGTTACGAAAGGCCTCTGAGCATGCTATTTTGAATGCTAACTATATAGTAGCTCGTCTGAAGGACTCGTACGGTATTGTATATACAGGAGAGACGGGACGTGTAGGACACGAGGTGATTGTAGATTGTCGTAATTGCAAGGCTGATTACGATGTCGAAAGTGCAGATATTGCTCGTCGTTTAATGGATTATGGTTTTCATGCACCTACCCTCTCTTTCCCTGTGCACGAGACATTAATGGTCGAGCCTACGGAGAGTGAATCAAAGGAGGAAATAGATCGTTTCTGTGATGCCCTCTTACAAATTCGCGAAGAGATGAAAGCAATAGCCATAGGATCGGCCGATAAAACAGATAATGTACTAAAAAATGCCCCTCATACAGCACAAGAACTTGTTGCTGATGTCTGGGAACATAAATATACGCGCGAGAGTGCAGCCTATCCCTTAGTGTGGGTTCGCGAGAATAAATTCTGGCCAACAGTGAGCCGAATAGATTCGGGCTATGGCGACAGGAACTTGCAGTGTACGTGTGAACTTTAGCTGAGAATAACTTGGAGGACGTAGTATTGGGTCTACGTCCTCTCTTTATTTTATAGAGGTAAAAATGTCGTTGAAGGATATTGTATATAAAGCTCGAACGGTGCGTCGTTTTAAAGAGAGTGAGAATATTGCTAGTTCTCTACTGCACGAATTAGTAGATCTGGCTCGTCTAGCACCCTGTGGTGCCAATAAACAAGCTATTCGCTACTATTTAGTGACCCAACCTACTATGCGCGCGCGTGTCTATGAAACATTAGGATGGGCTGCCTATCTAACGGAATGGAAAGGACCTGTCGAGGGAGAGCGACCTGCTGCTTATATTATTCAAGTAGAACAAGAAGGAGAGGGATGCTTGCGTCCCGTAGATCCTGGCTTTGCGGCACAAAATATCTTACTTGGAGCTGCCGAACAAGGATTAGGTTCATGCTTGATAGATAATGTACGGCGCGAGGCATTAGCAGAAATTCTATCCTTACCGCAAGGCTGGAAGGTGCTTTATGTAATAGCACTCGGAGTACCTGCCGAAACGGTAGAAATACGTCCGGTGGGATCGGAACACGGAATAAAATATTGGCGAGAAGGGACGGTGCATTGCGTACCCAAACGTACTCTAGAAGAGATTATTTACAAGGAGGTTTAGTATGGAAGAAAAGGATGCGACCTTGCGACAATTAAAAGTAGCACGACAATTGCAACGAGACCTGAGTGAGATCTTTCAACGCGAAATGGTAGAAATATCGCAGGGTGTTTTGATCTCGGTTACTGATGTATGGATCTCTCGCGATCTCGAGCAAGGAAAGGTCTACGTAAGTATCTTTCCTATAGAACGCCAGCACGAGATCTTCGACCAGATACAGATGCAAAGCAAGGAGATTCGCTATTTGTTAGGCAAACGAGTGCGACACCAGCTTCGAGTAGTACCTGAGCTTATTTTTCGTTTAGATCAATCCCTAGAGGAGGTTGCAAAGATAGATTCGCTCCTAGAGGCTATACATAAAAAGGAGGAAGTTGAGTAGGGGTTGTGTCTACTTATATAAAAGTTCGGAATTTGTATTTTTGTTGTCTACAGATTGTTAGGGAGTTTTATGGGGTTAGTCTCTATTGTCACGCGCTTTGTACCAAGACAATATTTGCATCGAGTAGCTCATTGGGTAGGGGGTGTCATAAGTCTTTTTTTGCGAGGAAAGCGTTATGAAGATCCGATAGATGGTTATCGCTATCGAAAGCTATTACCCTACGGTAGAATCGAGAAACGAGTCAATGCCCTCGCACCACACTCACTCTCTCTGGAACGTCATAGGCTGATTTGGCTTTATTTGGTTCGCGAGCTTGCAATAGCGCACCACTCTTTTCGAGTGCTACATATTGCCCCTGAGATGTGTTTGCAACGGAAGTTAAAGAAAATTTCAACCCTCCAATATACATCTGCCGACTTAATCTCTCCTTGGGCAGAGGTTCATTGTGATATCCAAGCATTACCGTTTACCGACAACTCGTTCGATCTCATACTATGCAACCATGTCCTAGAACATATTCCTAACGATCGACTAGCTATGCGCGAATTATACAGAGTACTAGCTCCTAGAGGTGTAGCACTCCTACTTGTTCCTCTAGATGACTCACGAGCCGAAACGTTAGAAGATCCTGCTATTAATACAGATGCATTACGCGAAAAGTATTACCATCAGCGAGATCATCTCCGTCTGTATGGGAGAGATTATGTTTTACGGTTGCAGGAGGCAGGCTTCGAAGTCTCTACCCTCGATTATGTAGCAACACTCACACCAGAAGAACGAACGAAGTATTGCATACGCGACTCGGACAAATTGTACGTCGTTCGTAAAAAATAGAAGTAGTGCATTTTGTATTGTTTATAGCCACGCGCTATCTCTTTACGAAGAAAGCGCGAACTGCTGTTAATATCATATCGCTTATTGCTATGGTGGGGATCTGTGTCAGTACCATGGCCTTGGTAGTAGTACTTTCCGTTTTTAATGGTATTACGAGCTTAGTAGGAAGTATGTACTCCTCTCTTGATACCGACCTTCGGATTATCCCTCAACGTGGGAAAGTATTTCAATGCGATAGTGCAGACTTGGCTTGGCTGAGAGCACAACCTGAAATCGAACATATTGGGCGAACGCTCGAAGAAAATGCGCTCTTTGGCTATCAGGATAAACAGCATCTCGGACGATTGCTCGGCGTGGATACTGAATATGCGGAGATGGTAGCGCTAGAGAAATATGTGATAGAAGGGGAGTTCCGATTAGAACGAGGTAGTCAACCGCTATTACTACCTGCTGCAGGTATGACTTATATTCTGCGTGCATGTTTGGCACAATTTGATGGGATTACGGTTTATATACCCAATCGTACTACAAAAAATTGGTTGAATCCTACTACAGCCTTTCGTAAAAAAACAATGGGGTGGGATGGTATACTTAGCATTAATGGAGACTTTGATGAACAGACCGTTGTTGCGCCAATAGTTTTCGTACAAAATATGTTAGATTATGATACTATGGTAGTCTCCTCGCTCGCTCTAGGTTTGAAGAAAGGTGTGTCTGCTCATATCCTTCAGAATCGCGTAGCAGCACATTTTGGTGAGCGTTGTAAAGTGTTAAGCCATAAGGAACAAAATGCTTCGTTGTATCGCACCATGCACAGTGAACGTCTGGTGATAGTAGTAATCTTGTCTCTTATTCTATTAATTGCGATGTTCAATATCGTAGGTTCACTCTCGATGCTCGCAATCGATAAACAACGAGATATGTTTATTTTTTCTTCCCTCGGAGCTACCTTACGACAAGTGCGTCGGATATTTATCTGCGAAGGTGTTTTACTGTCGTTGGTTGGTGGTGGTGCAGGGCTTCTACTAGGTTTAGTACTCAGCCTGTTGCAAGAATACACGGGTGTCATTGCCTTGGGAAGTAGCGGTACATTTGTTGTAGATGCCTATCCAGTAGCGGTGCATTTTGGAGATTTGCTCTTTACTTTTTTACTTGTAGTAGTACTCGGTTATATTGCGAGTGTATTGGCCTTAAGGCGACACTCCTTCTCGCGAGTTGTGAACTAGAGAAATTTTCTTGAACTCCCTTACAAGAACCTCTTTGTTACTCCTTAAGCTGTTATTTCTGGATTATTTGCCTAAATAATATTTGGTACTTTTGCCTAACAATCAGTAAGATATCTATATGGATTACAACACACAGCGTGAGCATCTCGCCTTGCCCGAGTATGGTCGTCATATTCAGCAAATGGTAGAATATTTATTGACGATCGAAGATCGCGAGAAGCGTAACGAACAAGCAGCCTTAGTTGTTCGAGTGATGCTCTCGCAAAATCCGCAAACCAAGCGCGTAGAAGAGCAAGAACGTAAGGTTTGGGAGCATCTTTATATTATTTCTGGGTACAAGTTGGATGTAGATTCAAAATTCCCAATGCATAAATTGGAGGTCGTCGTACAAGAGAAATCAGAGTTGCATTATCCTGTCCGCCAGCAACGAGTGAACCATTATGGTCACCTAATTCCTAAGATGTTAAAGGCAGTAAGTGATTTACCGACATCAGAAGAACAGCATCTTTTTGCTTTGCAGACAGCTAATCAGATGAAGCGTAGTTATCTAGAGTGGAACAAGAGTACAGTAGAGAATTCGGAGATCCTCACGGATGTAACCACACTCTCAGGCGGGAAGCTGGATCTTGGTGAGATAGAATTGGACGAGATTACGCTTACTCCTCCCCCAGCAGAAGCTCGAAAGAAGAACATCTCAGGAAAAGTCATGCTCCAGCAGAATATGCGAATACAGGGGACAAGCAAACATTTTCATAGCAAGAATAAAAAGCGGCGTTAGGTGTAAGTAGATGGAAGCTTTTCGAATCGAGGGTGGAACGCCTCTTGCGGGAGCAATAGTTCCTAAAGGAGCAAAGAACGAGGCTCTACAGATACTTTGTGCAGTATTATTAACCTCTGAACCTGTTCGGATTAATAATTTACCCCGTATTCATGATGTATTGCGTCTGATCGAACTTCTTGAATTTCTAGGTGTTGAGGTTTATTGGCATACTTCAGATTCTTGCTCTTTGACAGCCAAAAACGTCCGAGTGGAGTTACTTTTTACCGAGGAATTTCGTCTACGTGCTGGAAAGATGCGTGGCTCTGTAATGCTGGCTGGTGCTCTTTTAGGTCGTTTTGGCGAGGCTTTTGTTCCCAAGCCTGGTGGAGATAAAATAGGTCGTCGTAGGCTTGATACGCATTTACTCGGTTTTCAGACTCTGGGCGCGACTCTAGAGTACAAGCCCGAATATGACGGCTATCGAGTAGTATGTAAGGATCTTAAGGGGACGTATATGTTGCTCGACGAGGCCTCAGTTACGGGTACAGCCAATATAATCATGGCAGCTGTCTTAGCTGACGGACGCACCACAATATTTAATGCTGCTTGTGAGCCCTATGTACAGCAGCTTTGTCTTTTATTGGTGCAGATGGGAGCTCAAATAGAAGGGATTGGTTCGAATCTCTTGTATATAGAGGGTGTAAAATGTTTGCATGGTGGTGAACATACTCTCTTGCCTGATATGATAGAAGTTGGCTCGTTTATTGGCTTAGCAGCTCTGACGCAAAGTGACTTAACGATTAAGAATGTATGTCTCCAACAGTTAGGCATTATTCCTCACTCCTTTGCTCGTTTGGGGATTCCGATCACTCCTATAGGCGACGATTTACTCGTACATGGCAGTCAACCCTATGAGATCGAAACTTTCATGGATGGATCGATTATGACAATAGCCGATGCTCCATGGCCTGGTTTAACTCCTGATTTATTAAGCGTATTCCTTGTAGTAGCAACACAAGCGCGAGGTGCTGTGCTCATTCATCAGAAGATGTTCGAGAGTCGCCTCTTCTTCGTAGATAAACTAATAGATATGGGAGCCCAGATAATTTTGTGTGATCCTCATAGAGCCACAGTGATAGGGCTCGCTCGACAAATGAAGTTGCGTGCAACAAGGATGACCTCACCTGATATTCGAGCAGGAGTTGCTCTCTTATTGGCTGCTTTGGCAGCAGATGGAGTAAGTACTATCTATAATGTGGAACAGATAGATCGGGGCTACGAGGATATAGATATACGATTGAATGCGTTGGGAGCTCGCATAGTCCGAATTTCGCAATAAAGAAGATTTTGAGAGAATATTAAGAAATTGCCGTTATGACACTTTGCTGTAGTAACGGTATGTTAGTTGTTGCCTAGAGAGGCTAACAAATTTGTCGAAAATGGATAAGAAAGAAAAAGAAATAATAGACAACTCACAAGAAGTGAAAGAGGCTGCTGCTCAGACACAGACCGAAAAAATACAGGATAGTATTGATGCGGTCGTGATCGAAGAATCCGAAGTAGAAAAGGAGGACACTAAGGCTGTTGATGAACGTTTTGAATTAGCTAAACAGGAAGCAGAGGAGTGGAAAGATAAATTCTTACGTCTGAGTGCGGAGTTTGATAACTATCGGAAACGAACATTACGCGAAAAGCAAGAATTGGTGGCAGTTGCAAGCGAAGGAACTTTATTGAAGATCTTGCCCGTGATAGACGATTTTGAACGTGCACTACAAAATAATACATCGACGGCGGATATAGAGAGTATACGCACGGGGATGGAGCTAATTTATAAACTATTGTTACGTTTTTTACAAGAGTGTGGGGTAACCGAGATTGAAGCACTGGATCAAGAGCTCAATACAGACTATCATGACGCTATAACACAGTTCCCTGTTGAGGACGAGAGTAAGCGTGGTCGTGTGGTAGATGTTCTACGAAAGGGTTACTTACTCAATGGTAGAGTTTTGCGACATGCACAAGTGGTCGTAGGCGAATAAAAATGCATCAAGGAGATTGATATAGAAGATGGCAAAAAGAGATTATTACGAAGTTTTGGGAATCGATAAAAACGCAAGCGAGGAGGATATAAAAAAAGCTTATCGAAAGAAAGCTTTGGAGTATCACCCTGACCGTAATCCAGATAATCCAGACGCAGAAGCTAAATTTAAGGAAGCGGCAGAGGCCTATGATGTTCTCCGCAATCCAGATCGTCGTGCTCGTTACGATCGCTTTGGACATGCTGGTGTAGAGGGGGCTGCAGGTGGAGGTGCAGGAGGCTATTCTATGAGCGATATCTTTGCGCAGTTTGGCGAAATGTTCTCTGGATTTGGTGGCGATTTCGGAGATACCGCACGGAGTGGGCATTTTGTATCACGTGGTTCGGATCTCCGCATTCACATGAAATTAACGCTCGAGGAAATAGATGCTGGCGTATCGAAGAAAATAAAATTGAACAAGTACGTGGAATGTAAGAGTTGCCATGGAACAGGTGCAGAACCAGGTACAGAATTTGAATCGTGCAAGCGTTGTGGTGGTAAAGGGCAGATAGTAAAGACGGTTAGGAGTATTCTAGGAATGGTACAAACGGGGCAAGTTTGTCCAGATTGTAACGGTACGGGAAAGATTCCTAAGAAGCGTTGTAAAGAGTGCGGAGGCGAGGGGGTAGTTCGGATGGAAGATACCGTATCTATAAATATACCTGCAGGTGTAGAAGACGGTATGCAACTTCAAATTCAGGGGCAAGGTAACGCTGCGCGCAAAGGAGGCGTACCAGGAGATTTACAAGTAGAAATAGTACAGGAGTCTCATGACGAATTTATTCGCCAAGAGCATAACTTACTGTACAACTTGCATTTGAGTGTTGCCGATGCCATACTCGGAACGAGTATGGAAGTGCCTACACTAGGAGGAAAGGTAAAAGTAAAAATTCCTGCAGGAACACAACCTGGGAGTTTGTACAGAGTAAAAGGTAAGGGGATGAGTATATTGCGTAGTAGATCGAAAGGAGATCTTTTGATTATTGCTGATGTTTATATTCCCTCCTCATTGAGTAGTGATGAGAAAAAAGTCGTATCCAAACTGGCAGAGAGTTCGAATTTTATGCCAAAGGAGAAGCGTGGCGCATTACATACGTTATTAAGTCGAATACAGGAGATCTTTTCGTAATAAAAGACTAAAAAGCGATGAGTACGCAAACGATGGATACTTATTTGCCTCAAATAGATGAGGCGAAGTTGAAACGGTTAGTAGCGATACGTGCTTTGTATGAGGAAGGGAAATTGTCGTTAGAAGAGGCTCGATCTCGTTTAAAAACAGAAGTCGGGAGTATTCAAGCATACGAGCTCGCTTATGCGGAGCAGCAGATTAAGGCTTTTGAGGACGACGAGTGTCGCAAGGAAGATATTCAGGCGATGCTCGTACTCTATGAAGAGATTTGGGATACTCGTCGACCAGAGCTTCCGAACGGACATCCCATAATGTGTTACTATCGCGAGAATGATGCGATGCGTAAACTACTTCTTGCGGTGGAAGATTTGGTGCAGTATCCTGTCATCCGTAATCAGTGGTATGAGTTATATGATGAGCTAGCGAAGTTCAAACTTCATCTTTCGCGCAAACAAAACCAATTATATTCATTGCTTGAGCGTAAAGGATTCGATCGTCCTACCAAAACAATGTGGTTGTTAGATGATTTTGTACGTGATGAGATAAAAGCCGCCCGAGTCTTGCTGGAAGATGGAAAGGAGGAGGAATTTATCGCTAAGCAAAATACGATTGTTGCTGATGTTCGCGATTTGATGGAGAAGGAGGAGCGAGTGCTTTATCCTACCTCACTGGTGATGATCACTCCAGAGGAGTTTGAAGATATGAAGGCAGGTGACAGAGAGATAGGTTTTGCATGGATAGAGGTAGAGAGGGAAGAAGGGGGATCTAAGCAGTCGCAGAAGAATACACAAAAGGGGCAAGATGAATTCGCTATTGACTTGCTGAATTTGCTAACAAAATATGGTTATACTACGGAGGTAAATACGACGCAGAAGCTTGAGGTTACGACAGGGAAGCTCACACTGGAGCAAATCAATTTGATCTTTCAACATTTGCCCGTGGATATCTCGTATGTCGATGAGAATGAGTTGGTATGTTTTTATTCAGATACGGATCATCGAGTATTCCCAAGGAGTAAGAATGTAATAGGGCGCGATGTGAAAAATTGTCATCCTCGCACGAGTGTACATATCGTTGAAGAGATTATAGCAAAATTCCGTAATGGAGAGGCTGATACAGTAGATTTTTGGATTAATAAACCAAGTTTCTTTGTCTATATCCACTATACTGCGGTGCGCGATGCTTCGGGTCGTTTCCGTGGCATACTAGAAATGATGCAGAATTGCACCCATATCCGTTCTTTAGAAGGCTCTCGTACTCTTTTAGTTTGGAATAAAGATTCGCATGGCGAAGCGGAGCAGATGACAGAAGAAGTAGAATGGGAAGATGAAATGCAAGAGAGACCTTCCGACTTCGCTAGTGATGAACTGAAAACGTTGATTATTACTGGTGATACGCGTTTGAAGGATTTGCTAGCGCTCGCTCCAGCATTGAAAGCCGAATTGCCTAAAATTAATGCTAGTTTTAAGATGTTGAATACTCCATTAGCACGTGTAATGATACCCAAAGCAACGGTAGGTATGATGAGTGAGCGTAGTGGAATGGAGCTTGATGTTTTGATAAAAGCAATAGAAGATTTTTTGCACTCGCAAGCTAAATAGAGCGTAGCAAGGAGAATTCATACCACATCGTAAAATATAACAGAAGAACTAGAATACTGTAAGGGAGGCGTACCATTTATGATACGCCTCCTCTTTTATTTCTCCTAAGTATGTTGCATACTCAGCCATCATTTAGAAGTGTAACATCATTTTACATTTTATTATAAGCTGATGTTATCAATATCTTATATGGTGGTATTGCGAAAAATTATGGGTTTATTCGGAGTGCAACAGTCTTTGATGCAGTTTGCAAGAATTTGTAGTTAATCGTGTGTCGGTTAGCTGATAGTGCAACCTGGCGCGAGGTTATTCTCTGGTCTCATAATATGAAGCTTTCCCAATTCGTCTTGTGCAAAGAGTAGCATACCATGAGATTCGACGCCTTTAATTTTTCGCGGTGCCAAGTTTACAATGACCGTAACTTGTTTACCTATAATAGATTCGGGTGTAAAGAATTCCGCAATTCCAGAGACGATAGTACGTTTATCTATACCCGTATCTACGAGGAGTTTGAGTAGTTTTTGTGTTTTAGGGATTCGCTCAGCTTCCAAGACAACGGCAGTACGGAGATCTAGTGCCTCAAATTGTTCGAATGAGATATCCTCCTTCGAAGGTTTGGTTGCATTTTCGAGTTTTGTATTGGCTGCAGCATTGTCCTGAAGGCGTTTGATTTGTGCTTGAATAGCAGTATCTTCAATGCGTTCGAATAGGAGTTCTGCTTTGCCAAGTTTGTGCCCCTCGGAGAGAATTTCAGTGCTGAGTTCGTTCCAAGATTTTTTTGGAAGTTGCAGCATATTCGCCATTTTTTTGGCAGTAAAGGGTAAAAAAGGTCGTCCGAGTATGCTAAGGCTCGCAGCGAGTTGGAGTGCTACGTAGACGATAGTAGCAACGCGCTGCGGATCGCTTTTAATAATTTTCCACGGTTCGCGCTCGGCAAGATATTTATTCCCTAGTCGAGCCAACTGCATATATTCTTTTAATGCATCGCGGAAACGATAGTTTTCGATGGCTTCTATAATCGCTTCGCGTTGTTTAAGAATCTGTGCGAGATAATCAATCTCTTCAGGATCAAGATTGTTTTTTATTGGGACCTTGCCATCGAAATACTTCTCGGAAAGAACCATCGCTCGATTGAAAAAATTGCCGAGAATGCCAACAAGTTCGCTATTGTTACGAGCTTGGAAATCCTTCCATGTAAAGTCGTTATCCTTGGTTTCAGGGAGATTTGCCAAGAGTACATAGCGTAGTACATCTTGTTTTCCAGGGAAATCTTCGATGTATTCATGCAACCAGACTGCCCAGTTGCGCGATGTAGAGAGTTTCTCGCCTTCGAGATTCAGGAATTCGTTGGCGGGAACATTATCGGGAAGTATAAATTCGCCGTGTGCATGAAGCATAGAAGGGAAGACTATACAATGGAAGACGATGTTGTCTTTTCCGATGAAGTGCACCATTTTCGTATCAGGGCTTTTCCAGTACATCTCCCATTCTGGGGTAAGTTCTTTTGTAGCAGAGATGTAGCCAATGGGGGCATCAAACCATACGTAAAGAACTTTGCCTTCGGCATTGGGAAGCGGCACGGGAACACCCCAAGGTAGGTCGCGGCTTACAGCACGTGGATGTAGACCAGCATCGAACCAACTACGACACTGACCGAGCACGTTGGTTTTCCATTCGGGGTGCTGTTTGAGAATCCAATCTTCTAAGAAGGATTGGTATTTATCTAATGGTAGATACCAGTGTTTTGTTTTTTTGAGAATAGGTTTGACGCCACTAATAGCCGATTTAGGATTGATAAGGTCTGTAGCATTTAGGCTAGTACCACAGCGTTCGCACTGGTCGCCATATGCATTCGGGTTTTGGCAGTGTGGACACGTCCCAGTGATATATCGGTCAGCAAGAAATTGGTTGGCTTCAGGATCGTAGTATTGATCGGCTTCCTGTTCTATAAATTCGCCTTTTTCGAAGAGTTTGAGAAAAAAATCCTGTGAAGTTTTGTAATGGGTTGGATTGCTAGTACGGGAGTAGATACTAAATTCGATCCCAAAGTCTTCGAAGGACTTTTTGATGAGTGTGTGGTATTTATCTACTACTTGTTGTGGTGTACAGCCCTCTTTTTGTGCTCGTATAGTGATGGGAACCCCGTGTTCGTCTGAACCACAGATCCAGATAACATCCCTTCCGAGTTCTTTAAGAAAACGGACATAAACATCTGCTGGAACGTAGACTCCTGCTAAGTGTCCTATGTGTAGTGGACCATTTGCATAAGGGAGCGCAGCAGTAATAAGGTATCTTTTAGGCGTAGAATTCATGGGTTGATGATTTAGAAAAAAAAGAGAACATTTTGCTATAAAATGCTCTCGTCTTGTTTCTTACGATTGTTTTTTATAATAAAATAGACGCTAGTACTCTCTTCCTAGTAGTTTTTTTTTGTAAGGAATGTGAGAGTGCCCTCAAGGTGCAAGTCTTTCGATCTTCCATACGCCGTTGAAGAGGGTGTACTGCAACCTATCGTTAAGGTAATTAGCATGACCCTGCCAAAATTCGAACATTTGGGGGATGATACGGTAAGCACCATAGTTCGAGGGTCGAGTAATTTTTTTTGTAGTACTAAAGTCCTCGCGGAAATCTTCCATGAGAGTCTCTAGATACTTTCTTGAAGAGACGACCTGACTTTGAGGGAAGGACCATGCTGCAAGTTGTTGTGCAGGCGAACAACGAGCAAAGAGCTTGTTATTCTCTTCGTCTTCGAGTTTCACAATAGTTCCTTCAAAACGGACTTGTCGCCCAAGTTCTGGCCAATAGAAAACGCCACTTACATGAGGGTTTTGTAACATCTGCCTGCATTTCCTGCTTTCGTAGAAGGTGAGGAAGTAGAGTCCTTTGTCGTCGATTCTTCTTAGCTTAACCACACGACTGGAACATTTCCCCTCGAATGTGCTCGTGGAAAGTACGAAAGAGGTAGCAGCTTTTTCGTCAGCGCGCACTGCTTGTTCGATCCATTTCTGAAACTGTTCGATAGCATCCGAACTGACCTCCTGCTCGAGGAGGATATTCCCCTCTAGTTCGCACTCCGTATCAAAATAATCTCTGTTCATATACACTAACGTTGTAATGTCTCACTAGACAATGTACGTTTACAAATTTATGTCAAAGCCACATACTATACAATAGTGAAACGTAAGAGAAGGCGTTTTATTTCAAAAAAGAGTATTTTAGGGGTTACGACGCAGAGCGATAAAAGATTGTCTCTAGTAGACGAATTGTTCCGATAGGAGAAAGTAGAAGTAATGTTGCGATTTCGTGCTCCAGAGCCTTCCGATATAGATTATATCTATACGGTAGAAAATGATCCGGAAACTTGGAATGCTGGTGCGCTTCTTGCTCCGATTTCCCGTCACACTATACAGCAGATGGTGGCTAGTACTCCTTTGTTATCCGAGAGTGCGCAGCTGCGTTTTGTTTTATATAACGCGCCAGACCCGACTCCTCTGGGGTTGTTTGATCTCTTCAATATAGACCTAATTAATCACAATGCTTCGGTAGGGTTGATAGTCTATCCAGTGGAGCTCCGAAATAAGGGTATTGCTCGTCAAGCGTTGTATTTATTGGAGGGGTATGCTTTTTTGCACGTGAAGCTTCATCAGTTGTATTGCGAGATAGATGTCGAGAATATTCCGTCGATCAAATTGTTTCTAGGAGCTGGATTCGAGGTAATTGGCACAAAAAAAGAATGGATACGACGAGCTAATAATCATTTCTCAGATATTTTGTGTTTGCAAAAAATTTGCGGTACAGAGTGAGAGTCTTTTGATTGATTTCAAATAAAGTTGTCTGAGATTTCGCTACTTTTGTAAAACTGTACAAAGCGGAGGAACATAAATGAGCTATCTTTTTACTTCAGAGAGTGTATCTGAGGGGCATCCTGATAAAGTAGCAGATCAGATATCCGATTCGTTGTTGGATGAGTTTTTGCGCCGAGATCCGAATTCGAAGGTGGCTTGTGAGACGTTGGTAACTACGGGTTTAGTGATATTATCGGGGGAGGTGCGTACGAATGCGTATGTAGATGTCCAACAGACAGCACGTAATGTGATAGATAGCATAGGTTATACACGTTCGGATTACAAGTTTGATGGTGGTAGCTGTGGAGTGATTTCGACGATTCATGAACAGTCGCCAGATATCCATCAAGGTGTTGCGCGTGCCAGTGAGGAGGAGCAAGGTGCAGGCGATCAAGGTATGATGTTTGGGTATGCTTGTAACGAGACGAAGGAGTATATGCCTTTGGGAATTAGCTTGGCTCACTTACTAATGTCGGAGTTAGCTCGCATACGACACGAGGGGCGCGAGATGTGCTACTTACGTCCAGATTCGAAGTGTCAGGTGACGCTCGAGTACGACGATATTACACGAAAACCACTTCGTTTGAATACATTGGTTCTTTCTACACAACATGATGAGTTTGTGAGTGAGGAGGTGATGCAACGTGAGATTGCGCGGGATGTTCGTGAGCTATTGATTCCCAGAATTTTAGAACGTTTAAATGAGGAAGAGCGGGATCTATTGAAAGGAGAGTACCGTTTACTCGTGAATCCGACGGGAAAGTTTGTAATTGGTGGACCACACGGAGATACGGGTTTAACAGGGCGAAAGATTATAGTAGATACGTATGGAGGTCGTTGTGGTCATGGCGGAGGAGCTTTCTCAGGAAAAGATAGTTCGAAGGTCGATCGGTCTGCCGCCTATGCGGCTCGACATATCGCTAAAAATATGGTAGCTGCAGGTATAGCCGAGGAAGTGGAGCTTCAGGTAGCCTATGCTATAGGGGTAGCACAACCTGTTAGTATAATGGTGAATACTCGAGGGACGAGTATGTTGCGGATCTCAGATGCAGAGCTGGGAAATCGGATTCGCGAGATTTTTGATATGCGTCCAGCATCGTTGGTAAAACGCTTTGGTTTATTGAAGCCTATTTTCCGTCCCACTGCCGCATATGGTCATTTTGGACGTCCGAGTTATGAGGGCACAGTAGAGCTACTGTGCAATGGGGAGGCACGTACGGAGAACGTGACGTTTTTTGGCTGGGAGCGATTGGATTATGTAGAGATACTCCGTAAGGAGTTCGGTTTGTAGAACAAAATTTGTAGGAGAGATGTCGCATTTTGATGTCAATGTACATAGCGAGTTTGGAGAGTTGGAGTGTGTAGTAGTGCATACTCCTGGTGTTGAAGTAGAGAACATGTCGCCTGATACAGTAGGTGAGGCTCTGTACAATGATATACTGAGTTTAGAATACACGCAGGCAGAACATTCGGTTTTTAAGGGTGTTTTGCGTAAGGTTGCAACGGTTTTTGAGTTAGAGGATTTGCTCATAGAGGTATTGGAAGATACAAAGGCGCGTACCACATTATTATCGCGTTTGTTGCCAGAGAATGCACCTGAGAACATACGAGAGTCGTTGTCAGCACAACCTGCCTCTTCGTTGGCTAAGTTACTTTTGGAGGGCGTAATGTTGCCTGAGAGGGGAAATTCGAGCTATGCAGAGCGTGAGGAGCGTTATTTACTGCCACCACTCTATAATTTTTACTTCATGCGTGATGCATCGATTTCCGTATATCGTCGTGCATTGATAGGACGTATGATGAATCACGTACGCTGGGGTGAGGCTGTTATTATGAACTCGGTGTTTAGTGAATCGCGGAGCGTACATGCGGAGAGCGTGATGAATCCGTATCTAGCAGAGGGGAATACTCAAATGCAGATAGAGGGAGGGGATGTTCATATAGTTCGAGACGATGTATTGTTGATAGGCTCTAGTTTACGGACGAATATGAAGGGGATAGAATTTTTGCTTGGTGAGATGAAGCAAGTGATGAATAAGCCGCTTCATATACTCGTTCAAGAGTTGCCGCGTCATCGTGACTCTTTCATTCATTTGGATATGCTCTTTACTCTCCTAGGACCAGAGCATTGCATGGTATATAAACCACTTTTGAGTACGCCGAAATACAGGACACTGCATATATTGTTTGATCCGAAAAAGGGTGTAAGTTCGTGGTATGAAGACAATGTATTGGATGCACTGCATAGTCTTGGCATTGGCGTGCAGCCTATTTATTGTGCAGGAGGTGATAATCTACGTTCGGCAATGCGGGAGCAGTATCATAGCGGAGCGAATTTCTTTGCTTTTGCACCGCACAAAATTTTGGGGTATGATCGCAATCGGAATACTATTGAGGCATTGAATAAAGCAGGTTTTGAAGTATTGGCTGCTGACGATGTCGCGAGTGGGAAATTGCATCCGAAGGATTATAAAAAATGCGTAGTAGCAGTACACTCGGCAGAATTGGTGCGTGGTGGCGGTGGTGCACGTTGTATGACACTTCCGATCTCTCGTAAGGCGGTTGTATGGTAAACTAGATAAGAAATAGCTTTTTGTGATGCAAGGGAAGTGGGGACGGTTGATGAAAGAGGGTTATTTTGTTTGATAGATAGTAGATTTAGACAACGGAGTTACGGTGTCGCATTGATAACAGATGTTTATTAATGTGACACTTTTTGTTTTACGATTCGCTAAGTAAGTGTTATTTTAGTAGCGTAATTATGCGTAATTTGTTGTTGTATAGTCTGTGGTTTACAATGTTTTTGTCTACAGGTCTTTTGTGGTCTTGTAGTGATCGCATGGCTAGCCAAGATGAGCAATGGGAGGGGTTGTTTGGAGATATAATGTTAGTGAATGCCAGCGTAGGAATGAGACACGATACGATACTACCACACGCAGTCTATACTGATGTGTATCGTCGGTGGGGAGTAGATTCTTCTCACGTCGATAGCCTGTTGGTTTATTTTTCTGAACACCCAGAGGCATTTGCAACATTGCTAGATCGTGTTATTACTCATTTACAACGTGAGTATGATAAATTGGAAGTAGAGGAGACTCCGCTAAGAGATAGTTTGGAATTGAAGCCAGTGAGTCTAAATTGAAGGAGATGAAAGCGTAGGAGAGACGATGGAGTCGAAACGTTTTGCAGCGCGGAATGTGGTGTTGGGTGGTGGCGAGGTATTACATAATGGAGTTTTGGAAATAGGAGAGGATGGGACAATTCTTTCGATCGGGACGTTGAGCGACATAGAGGCCAAACGCTCGGGATTAGAGATCGTAGAGGGATACTTGTGTCCTGGTTTCGTAAATGCACATACTCATACAGAGCTCGCATTTCTGGATAAATTGTTTTTGCCAGGAGGATCGATGGCTGCTTTTTTGCGTCAGATCGATACCATGCGTTTGCAATTTTCAGAGGAAACAGTAAGAGGTTCGCAAGCAGTAGAGTTCGAAACTTTCCGTAAAGAGGGGATAGTAGGATATGCCGATATTTCTAACGATGCGTCGACAGTCTATTTCAAAAAGAATGAATGTTTTCGTTCGGTGAGCTTTGTTGAGATGTTTGGAGTCAATGCTCCGTTGGCTGAGGTTGCATATAGTGTGGGGCAGGATGTGTTGGCAGCGTATAGAGCAGCAGGGATTTCGGCTTATATGACCCCGCATGCAACCTATTCGGTGAGTGCACGTCTTTGGGAGTTATTACAAAAGGATTTGGAAGCAGCTCCCATCTTTTCCTTGCATTATGCAGAGACTGCGCAGGAGATAGATTTCTTAGAGCGTCGTACGGGTGCAATTTATAATCTTTTTCATAAAGATTGGGGGCGCGAGGTAGAAGCTTATGATCTAGGAAATGTAGAGCGTTTATTAAAGTACTATGGTGCATTAGGTAAGCGAATCTTGCTTGTACATTGTGTACGTATGAGTGCGGCAATGCTAGATTTTGTAAAGCAATATTGCCCAGAAGCTACAATAGTACCGTGTCCTGAGAGTAATCTTTTTATCGAGGGGCGCTTAGCTGATTATGCGATGCTACGCCGTTCTGGTGTGCGGATTGCAGTGGGTACGGATAGTTTGTCCTCCTCACCTAGTTTATCAATGTTAAGACAGCTACAGGTAATAAATGCCTATTACCCCGCGATCCCGATCGAGGAGTTGATTGCTTGGAGTACCTACAATGGAGCCCAAGGGTGTATGTTTACAGATTTAGGAAAGTTGGAAGTAGGAGCACATCCTGGTGTGAATATGCTTGTAGTGCCTTCGTGGGAGCGAGGTTTATTGGAAGAGGCGCATCTGAGGGTAATAGCAGATCGAAATCTTTTGTATGCTTAAGTGGGCTAGGCGGAGAGAAAGTGTGTGTAAGTGGTAAAATAGTACATGGAAAGACAGGAATACGATTTTTATGTATTGCGAGGTACATTGCTAGGTTTCTTAGGAGGAGTCTTGCTGATGATCCTTGTAGTAATATTTCAGCTGTTGAGCTCGAGTGAGCCACTATCATGGGTCTTTTTCAAGCATTTGAATGCTTCTTATCCAGCCATGTATTTAATCTACAGCTTGCCGTTTGTGGCAGGAGTGGTAATGTATTATATCTCGCGAGCGACGGCGCGAATTCGAAACGAAGCTCAGGCATTACGTAAGACGACTCAAGAACATTTCACAGAGCTGAATACATTTGTTAGTGCTATCCGTTCGGGCAAGACGATAGATTATCGTCCCGCCTCTAATGATACACTTGGTATGGCGTTGGTCTCGTTGCAAGACGATTTGGCTCGTAGTCGGGAGGAAGAGGCTGTGCGGCAACGCGAGGATCAGATACGTAGATGGAATGCGGAGGGTTTAGCTCAATTTGGTGAGATTTTACGAAGTGAAATAACGCGTATCGAAGATTTGGCTTACAACATAGTGAGTAGTTTAGTAAAGTATATAGAAGCAAACCAGTGTGGGTATTATATGGTGGAAGGCGAAGGCGAGGAACGTTACTTTCGCTTGTTGGCTTGCTATGCTTATGACCGTCGTAAGTTTGCAGATCAGCGTATAGAGTGGGGTGATGGTTTGGTGGGTGCTTGTGCACTGGAAGGTGTTACGACACACTTAGATCATGTACCCTCGGGGTATTTACGTATTACTTCGGGTTTGGGACAAGCCACTCCGCAGAATTTAATGTTGATTCCAGTGCGACACGATACCACAGTTTTTGGTGTGTTGGAGATTGCATCCTTTAAGAAGTTCGAGCCGCATGTAGTAGAATTTGTGGAGAGAGTGGCTACAACGATAGCTTCCACTTTATCGAGTAAGCGGATAAATATTCAGACCGCTCAGTTGTTGGCTGAATCTCGTCAGCAAGCAGAGGCTTTGGTGGCACAAGAGGAGTTGATGCGTCAGAATATGGAAGAGTTGCAAGCCACGCAGGAGGAGGCCGCTCGCCAATCGGAGACATTTGTAAGCTTTACTAACTCGGTAAACGAGACCTTGATACGAGCCGAATATAGTGTAGATGGCTTTTTGATGTATTCGAACCCGAAGTTTATGCAAAAGTTGGAGTATCTCTCTACAGAGGAGGTGATGGATAAGCATATATCTTTCTTTTTTAACCCGAAGGATCGGGAGTTAGTAGAGAGTTTGTGGGAAGATATTGTGCGTAGTGGACGTCCTTTTGAAGGTGATATAAAATTGTATACTCGCAATGGGAAGGACTTGTGGACGATTGCAGCTTTTACGAGTGTAAAAGATCAGCAGGATCGTGTGGAAAGGATCTTATTCTTGGCTATAGATACTACACGAGATAAGTTGCAAAATCTTGATTGGCAGGGGCAAATGGAAGCTCTCAATCGAGTGAGTATGAAGGTTGAGCTCTCTCCCTTGGGGGATGTATTAGCTGCAAATGATAAGTTTTTTGAAATACTGGGTTATGAGCGTGATGCAGTGCTTCGTCATCCTTTTGTGAATGTAATTGTAAAAAACGAGCAAGCAGTATTTGAAAGGACATTGGAGCAGGTTTGCAAGGGCGAGGATTTTGAGGGAACGTTGCGTGCACAGACAGTAGCAGGTCAGGAGTGTTGGTTGCGTATTTCGATGACTACGGTACTTGACATGTATGGAGATATTGCCAAAGTGGTTTTGATTGCAAACGACATCACGCGTGAGAAACTGATGGAGATGGAGACACGCCGCCAGACCGAACAATTAAAAGCACAAGAGGAGCAACTTCGTAGGAACGAGGTAGAGCTTCAGCAGAAGCTTCATCAGGCACGTGAGGAGGTAAAGAATCAGTTCAAGGAGATAGAGAAAGTGCAGATCCGTAATGAGAAGACCTTGGAGGGATTCTTGGATGCGATAATTACAACGGATCAAGATGGTGTAGTAGAATTTTTCAATAGAGCAGCAGAGGAGTTGTTTGCTATAGAGCGCACTGAGGTTTTGGGGCAGAATATCCGTCTACTATTCCCTGAGGATGTAATAGCTGGGAACGAATTTTTAGAGGGATATCTCAGTCCTACAGGTACTAAGATAATAGGTGAGCGACGTGAGGTAAACATTCGAGCGGCAAATGGTGAAGAGCGTTCTGTCTTGATGTTGTTGAGTGAGGCACGTATAGGGCGTAAAGTAAGCTATACGGCGTTTGTTCAGAATATCTCGTTGGATTTGTTCTAGAGTATCTGGTTTAATGGCAACGGAGCAAAATTTTTTGGTATCAGCTCGTAAGTATCGTCCCGATACGTTTGCAAGTGTCGTGGGACAGTCTGTTGTAACTTCGACTCTGAAGCGACAGTTGTTGCAAGATCGAACAGCGCAGGCCTACTTGTTTTGCGGTCCGAGAGGAGTAGGTAAAACCACGTGTGCGCGAATTTTTGCCAAGGCATTGACATGTGAGCATCTTAGTGCAGAGGGCGATCCCTGCAATGAGTGTAATAGTTGCAGAGCATTTGATAAGAATAATAGTTTTAGTGTTGTAGAGATAGATGCCGCCTCAAACAGTGGGACGGCAGAGATGCGCGATCTAGTGAGTAAGATAGATCGCGATCCTCGTTATGGTAGGCATAACGTCTATATAATAGACGAAGTACATATGCTTTCAACACAGGCATTTAATGTTTTTTTGAAGACACTCGAGGAACCGCCAGCGCATGTAGTGTTTATATTAGCGACAACGGAGAAACACAAGGTGTTGCCTACAATTTTGTCGCGTTGTCAGATATTTGATTTTAACAGAATTCAAGTAGACGATACTATCAATTTTTTGGCCTCAATTGCAGGGCAAGAAAATGTAGAATACGAACGCGAGGCATTGAATTTGATAGCTTTGAAGGCTGATGGTGCGATGCGTGATGCGTTATCGATATTTGACCAAGTCGTTAGTTTTTCAGATCGGAAGGTCACGCGTGAGCAAGTCGTATTGGGGTTAAACCTCTTGGATTTGAATACATACTTCGATTTGTCGGATAGTGTTTTTGAGCATGATTATATGCGTGCTCTACGAATAGTGCATGAAGTAGTGTCTCGCGGTTTTAATTTGACACATTTTATGGCGGGGTTAACAGTTCATTTCCGGAATTTGCTGTTAGCTGCGAGTACGAATGGTTTGGAATTATTGGAAGTTGGACGTGAGTTGAGCGAGAAGTATGCAACACATGCAAAGCAATATACAGTACAAATGCTTTTTTCTGCATTGCAGTTGAGTTCGGATGCAGAGGCAACTATGCAAGGTTCTGCGAATCAACGTCTACATGTAGAGCTGCTCTTTTTGACTTTGTGTAATAAGGAGGCTCAAAAAAAAACTTGATTGATGTTTATTGGTTGTTGCGTAGTATTATAATTATCAGTGAGGGAAAGCAAGAAACAGAATGTGAAACTCCTGAGTTGCGGCGTAATATTAGGAGTTTAAACAGGATATCGATACGGAAACCTTGCTTTGAGGAGAAGAAAGAGAAGCCCTTGAATCGTAACGATGTCGCGCTTTCTGAGAAAGAACAGATTGTATTAGATCAGCCAACACTTACATCTTTTTGGCAGGAATACGCGTCATCAATTCGTCAGGATGGTTTATATGCAGCGGTAATACGAAAATATGTCCCGATATATGTATCGCAGGAATTAGTCAAATTTGTAGTGGCAGGAGTTGCGGAGTATAATCTTATAATGAAACACTACGATGATTTGAGATATATCTTTACCAATAGATTCATTGTTAATCACGAAAAGTTTGATATAGACGTGGAAATAGATCCTGCTGTTAAGATAAATGAGACACGGAGCGATATGACACTTGAGGAACTCAATCAAGATATTCGTGCAAAGAATAAACCCTTAAAAGAGTGGTTGGAAGAATTTGGTGTATGATTATAAAATAGTGTTAATAAAAACGATTTATGGAGTGGTAAGTATAGTGAATCGTAGAAAATAAAACGCTATATTTGTAGCGTTTTTGGTAAAAGTTGAGTAAAAAGAGTCGTTCATAATAAGTTACTATGCAGAATAAAGGGGCAGTACGGGTACTGGCAATAGCCTTGGCGTTGGTTTGTTTGTATCAATTGTCGTTTACTTGGTTTAGTTCGCGTGTAGAGCGTAAGGCACGCGAGTATGCGTCGCAGCGAGTACTGAATATAACAGATGCGGTAGTTCGCGATAGTGTATTTAAGCATTACGAGAATGTGTTTTTGGATTCGGTTTCTGGCGAGACTGTATACAATTTCTTCTGGTTGCGGAAGTATAGCTATACTGATTGCAAGGAGCGTGAGATAAACTTGGGGTTGGATTTGAAGGGTGGTATGAATGTGATGCTTGAGGTATCAGTCTATGATGTTCTTCGGGCACTATCGAATTATAACGCCGATCCGAGTTTTGTAGAAGCACTGAACCGCGCAAAGGGTATGGCTCCTAGTGAGGATTTTGTGTCTCGTTTTGGGAGAGCATATGCCGAGGTTGCTCCCAATGGGAAGTTAGCTGCTATTTTCAGTACGGTAGAGTTGCGGGATAAGATTCCTTTCAATGCGACAAATGAGCAAGTATTGTCAGTGTTGCGAGAAGAGGCAGAGGGAGCGATATCCAATTCGGAAACGGTTGTACGTAATCGTATAGACCGTTTTGGTGTAGCTCAACCCATCGTACAACGTTTGGAACGATCGGGGCGTATTATGGTAGAACTTCCTGGTGTTAAGGATCCAGAGCGTGTTCGTAATTTATTGCAAGGAACGGCGAGTTTGGAGTTTTGGGAAACGTATGAGAATAGCGAGGTATATAGTGCGTTGTATGCAGTTAATAATCGTTTTGTAGAGCTTCGTGCTGAGGAGAATCCTGAACCTACGGATAGTACGAAGGTGCAAGAGAAAACGGTTTCAGAAACCGCTCTCCAGACGGAGAGAGTAGAGAATGTTGTAGCGTCTAGGGAACAAGGCGATAGTTTACAGCAAAAGGATTCGACTAGTTCGGATATTCTGTCGCAAATTGACAAGCAAAAGCAAGATGCAGATAGTACGAATGTCTCCACGATGAGTCGTGAGGACATTCGTAAGAAAAATCCGTTGTTTGCGCTATTGAATCCATCGATAACAGAGAGAGGGGAGTTGATGCGTGGTCCAGTAGTTGGGTACGCACATTATCGCGATACGTTGACTATAAATCAGATGCTCCGTGATCCACGAGTACAGAATCTATTGCCACGCGATTTGCGTTTGCTCTGGACAGTGAAACCCTTTGCGAATGATAAAACGCAGAGTATATTCCAGTTGATTGCGATAAAGGTTGCAAGTAGAGATGGTTTACCTAAGTTGGATGGCGCTGCTATAGCTGGAGCTCGGAGTGAGTTCGGAAATCAGCGTGGGGAGAGCGAAGTTGTGATGTGGATGAACCCTGAGGGGGCTAAGGTGTGGGCTCGTATGACAGCGGACAACATTGGTAAGAGTATTGCGATAGTGCTTGACAACAATGTGTATTCTTTCCCGACGGTAAATACGGAAATTAAGGGCGGTCGTTCGTCTATCACAGGTGGTTTTACTATAAAGGAAGCGAAAGATTTGGTAAATGTGCTACAATCGGGTAAGTTGCCAGCGCCAGCGCATATAATTCAAGAGGAAATTGTAGGACCTTCATTGGGTCAAGAAGCTATCGATTCGGGCGTGACTTCCTTCCTTCTCAGCTTGTTGGTGATCCTCTTGTTTATGATTTTTTACTACAGTTTCCGTGGTGGTCTGATAGCAGACTTTGCATTGTTGTGCAACCTATTCTTCATTATGGGGATTTTGGCTTCGTTCCAAGCGACGCTCACCTTGCCTGGTATAGCAGGGATAGTCCTTACTTTGGGTATGGCTGTGGATGCGAATGTGTTGATTTTCGAACGTATTAAGGAAGAACGTCTCAAAGGTAAGGGATTGAGTACGGCTGTGGATGATGGTTTTAGAAATGCGTTATCAGCAATTATTGATGGTAATGTGACGACCCTCCTAACAGGGATCATACTTGGAGTATTCGGTTCTGGACCTATACGAGGTTTTGCAACGACATTGGTGATAGGTATTTTGACTTCAATGTTCTCTGCGATTTTCATCACACGTTTAGTAATATTAATGTTCTTGAAGCATAAATGGAAGTTGACCTTTACACTACCTTGGACACGGAATTTGCTTCAGAATACGAATTTTAACTTCATAAAGAGTCGTAAAGTATCGTACGTTGTTTCGAGTGTATTGATGTTGGCAGTGGTAGTCTCTTTGTTTGTACGGGGCTTTGATGCTGGGATTGATTTTGTAGGGGGGCGTACATACGAAGTGCGTTTTGATGCACCTGTTTCAACAGAAGAGGTTGCAAAACAGCTTGAGGGAGTATTGAATTCGCGTCCTCAGGTGAAGATCTTCGGTGCTTCGAATCAGGTGAAGATAACGACAACTTATAAGATACAGGATGATGATCCGTCGATAGATGCGGAGGTAGATTCGTTGATTTATGTAGGGTTGAAGCCATTATTGCCAACGACATTGAACAAACATAAGTTCTTAGAAGAATATAAGTTGAGTAGTACGAAAGTTGGACCTACGATTGCATTGGATATACGCCGTGAGGCTGTAGTAGCGGTGATTCTCGCTTTATTAGCGATCTTCTTATACATCATGATCCGATTCAAGAACTGGCGTTATAGTGCTGGTGCTGTAGTTGGATTAGCGCATGATACGATGATTGTGATAGGAGTTTATACCTTGTTGTGGGGGATAGTTCCGTTTAGTTTGGAAATCGATCAAGCTTTTATAGCTGCAGTGTTGACTATCATAGGTTACTCAATAAACGACACTGTGGTGATCTTCGATAGAATACGTGAGTATGTAGGGCTGTATCCGAATAGGAAGTTATCTGATACATTTAACCATGCTATAAATAGCACACTGAGTCGTACGCTGGCAACATCGTTGAGTACTTTGATTGTATTGATCCCGATAGTAATCTTTGGTGGAGATAGTATACGAGGTTTTGTCTTTAGTTTGACTGTGGGAGTGATAGTAGGGACATACTCATCTGTGTTTATAGCTTCGCCTTTGGCTTACGATTTTGGTAAACGTCGTAGGGAGCGAATGCAACAAGAAGCTTTGAAGGAGGCTAAGCGGCGTTAAAGAATAAGGTTGTTGAATGTTGTGACGCATCTAGAATGAAAAAATATTCTAGGTGCGTTTTTTTTGTAGTATAGGTGCTGCAATGACAAGTTTTTATTTTAACGATCATTTGATTACTGTATAATGGATGGTATTTATAACAACAATGATAAATGATATAGATCTTTGTAATTGATTTTGTAAGCGTGTATTATTCACACGAGGAGCTATGTGTTTTTATGTATTGTGAGCTCTTTCTATTGAGTGTATTT
>CBDEMG010000057.1:0-11359 GCA_965240855.1 uncultured Bacteroidia bacterium
AAGAAAACACGCTAAACAAAGACAACAGATTAAACAAAATAAAACGAATTTTACTGCACATTGCGTCGTATGTATGTAGATTCATATTGCTCCAGTATAACTTTTCCTTTGATTCCATAAAACAGACACCCCAATAGCGAGATGTCTGTTTTATTAAAACGGTTATTCTTTTTGTCGTATCCAAGTTTCTAGAGCATCTGCCCCAACACGATCTATCTCTTTTAAGTGTAAAACTTGATCATTATTTGAGAAACTGTAATCATACTTTGTTATCGAACGATTCCTTTTTATACCTGCGCCAGGATCTAAGAGATAGAGTATACCCTTATCTGTATAGTAATATTCTCTATATCCCGAACGAGCTCCATTCGGGTTTATATGGATCTTTTGCCCATCTGCTTCAAAGAGATAGCTGTAGTCCACTTCTTTTTTTGTCTCTTTGTTTACATATTTCCATGTTCCAAAAAAACGAGAGTCACGATTTTGAGCTTTGAAGCGTCGGACTTCTGCCATATTTTCCGAAAAACAGGAAACGAATAAAAAAAGCATTGAACAAAACAAAACAAGCAAAGCTAAGCTCGTACGAATTTTACTGCACATTGCACCGTATGTATGTAGATTCATCTGTATATAAACCATCAGGCGTGACTAAAGGCGAATACCAATCGGATACATTGATGCCGTAAGCCTTCTTAGCACACCACCAAACTAACGAGGTACACGTAAAACGCTCTGGAGCTGCCAACTTCGCGGTTGCAAATTCATACCATTCTACATACTCGTGACCATAATATCGTTCTGCCCAATCTGCAAGCGCCCCAGGATCTACACGAGACGCTATTTTTTCGAGTTTAAATTCACTCCAACTCCACTTATACTTAACTTTTTGTACTCCTAATACATAATGAGCAATCTCCCAGTCGGATATTCTTTTATAACAAACACCCTCCTTGGGAAAACATTCAATAGTACTGCCATCAGCCTTTATATCTGTATTGTATGTAATTCCTTTCCTTATTATACCAGCATGCCCAACGAGTCGATTTTTGTCACAAATATTAATGAATGTCCATGGTACGTTGTGATGCGGAATTCTCACGATAATATCTCCACGACGAGAATATTTCTCCCAAGCATGCTTTACGCGCTCCACAAGTGATAATAACTGGGAAGATGAAAAATAGCGTCCATCACTATCGCTTCTATCTTCTTTTATTAAATCAAATTCCTTATAATAGTTAAAATTGCGAAATTTCTGGGAATTCTCGTCGCTATCACTACGTACTCGCTGCTCTTCGTATTCATAACCCACCTTTTGTTTCAACAGATTGTTCTCAGCAATCAACCGCGTCAATGCTCCATTTCTTTTACGTAGCGACTTCCGAAGCTGTGGTGCTTCTACTAGTTTCTCTGAAAGACTTTTAGCCTGCTCGAGCAGGTACAAATCCAAAAAGACTTTTTGCTGCTCTTCAGGCAAATCAAAGAAATTGATCGACTGCCCTGTTTCCGCATCACAGATATCCAGAGAATTGAGCTTCAAACTCATCGGATTCTCTTCCTGATAGGCACTATCCATCTTTAAGCTTGGACCGGGAATGATTCTGGGGCGTTGCAATGCTCCTGTTGCGTAGATCATCGTCTTTGTATTATCGCAATAAGCCAATGCTTCTTTATTAACGCCCTCTCGCACAGAAACCACGCCTCTAAAAACACTGTCGTTGAGCAACTGCGTTGGTTCTGAAGACTGCTGCGAGGTACGGAATGCTTCTTTTTCTGAACAAGAAAAGAAGCTCAGCATGAGCACCCACAAGAGTCCCATGCCTAGAAAAGATTTTCTTTTCATCTGGTTCTTATTTTATTTGGTTTAGTGAACCAATTTAATCTTTATTTTGCATTGCACAAAATAAAACAGACACCTTTTTTCAACAATCTCAATTTATTACAACAACAAGTGAATCAAATCTCACTTAAAAGGAAAGAGTCCGGTACTAGTACCGAACTCTTTCACAAAGAAATTAGTTAATAAGCTATCTAACTTTTTGGGGTGCAGTTCAAAAAAGAGAGTCTGTTTTACTTAAACATCCGTGCTAGCTATAAAGTATCTTTTACAACTTTTAGCACCTTACGCATCCCATCTTTTTCGAGTATCAATAAGTAGATACCAGCAGGTAGTGTCGAGGTATTGATTGCTGGGTCTCCTTGTGACACAGTTCCCATTTGTAATACACAGCCTTGTATATTTTGCAAAGTGTAGAGTAGCTCGAAATCTGTCTGTACTCTCAGTTCGTTATCAAAGGGATTGGGAGCTACAATAACATCGGCGAAATGCGTCTCCTCAACAGGAGCTATCTTGCTAAAGACCGCCTTCACAACAACATTGCTATACAATACAAATGTTTTTGACTCCAGAATATCCTCATCTTCTACGGTCAAACTCTCCAATTTCCACTCGCCCCCAGCCTTAGGTTCGGCAATTACTGTAAGTTTCGTACCACGAAGCAATTTAGCGAGTGCTGATTGCTCGTACCCATCGATGCGTAACTCACCTTCCCCCTCTTGTTCGAGCGTAACGCTATAAACGGGTACAGAACCGTCGAAAGTAAATTCAGCTTCGAAGGTTGCATTTTCGGTACAACGATCTGTACGTGGATTATCTGTAGAACCATCTGACCAGCGTAAGAATTTATATCCTAGGTTGCCTTGTGCATAGACGGGCGTTCCGAGTTCACCAGTTTCGATTCGTTGATAGAGAGCTCCCGTCACAATTCCGTTTGCCCCAGCTTTATAAACCAGTGTATATTGCGTTTTGAGGTTTCGTTTGAATTGTGCTTTTACAACAAGGGCATCCTTATCCTGTCGTTCGGCGTTCTCGATACCATCGCTCCACTGTACGAACGAATAACCATCATCGGGCACTGCTTTAACTCTCGGTCCCATCGTATTCTGTGGCGTTTTCAATTCTAAGGTAGAGACTTTTTCTGTTGTTCCCTCTTGCACGAGATTTCCATGTTCTCCTGCGACGTAGCGAAGAATTACAAATGTAGTTGGCTTAGGAGCAAAGGTGATTTCAATATTATCAACCACAAGGTAAGTATCTACACGTTCGCATGAAAAGGACCAGCGGAAACGTATTGTGTTCTCTCCATTCAGATCGCCATCAGTAACCTCGTAAGTAACTCTTTGACCTTTTGAACTTTTGAGTTGAACGATCTCAGTCCAATCCTCTCCATCAAAACTATACTCGAAGGTGGCTTTTGTGCCTGTTGCAATCTTGTGATAGAGATCGAAAGCAACTTGCACTTTACCTGCTGCTGGTCGCCCTTCCAACGACAACCAAGGAGTAGCCGCATAGCACTCGTCAAGTGAAGGCTCTTTCCCTACAGGTTCTATCATCAACATCGTCCCCTTTTCTTTCGCACCCTCTACATTCTTGCTAGAAGCAAGTTTCCAGCCAGCTCCTTCATTTTGTAGATCGAAGTCCCAGTATTTCAGTTGAGGTTGTCCGAGTTCAAAATCCTCTGTCCAGGTAAGCAAATGGGGTTTGACGAAGATCGCTTCAACTTCGAGATTATTTACAACATGCTCGTCTGTACGCTCGGCATCTTTTAGTCCATCCGACCAACCGAAAAATACCCATCCTTCTTGCGGACTTACAACGACCTTTGTACCATTCCCTCCGTGATCTACTGTTTGCTCCAGTTCTCCTTGCTCCAGCTCGCCCCCCGTCCCTATTTTATATTTCAGGGTATAGGTAGCTTTCTCAAATTCTGCTTCAACATCAATATTACCCGTCACATTGCGATCGATACGCGAAGCCTCTTTCACATTGTCAGACCATTGTTTGAAACGATAGGAAGGCGTCATCGCAAGTGCAATTACATATTCGCCCTCTCCATGGGCAGCAACGCGTTGAGTAGTATTGCCTTGTATCATCCCATGCGCATCGGCTTTGTAGGTGAGTGTATAAACCTGTTTGCGCAGTATGAGACGTTGTTCAATTGCTTGCCTTGCTACCGTAAGGGTCTCTTTTATCGTGACATATTCAGGTTTCGCCACCTGGACGGAATAGGTATCTGGCATTAGATATATCTGCACTTTACCCTTTGCATCCGTTATCAATTGATACTTACCACATTCTACAGTAATAGAAGGTATGGGAATATTATTTTCATCCACGACGACAAAGGTTACTTTTTGTGCTTTTTGTGGCGCTTCGACAGTCAGCTCTCCCTCGGTACAGGTTATTTCATAGCTATCTTTGCTATACTCACCTGTGTAGTTTTTCGGACGCACCACATACTTGTTCTGTGCTAGAGGAGGCATTGATGCATTCCAAGGTTTATTTGGAGCCATCAGCACTTCGTATTCATGCGCAAACATTCGTTCTGTACCAGGGTACTGCAAACCGTCGTATTCAAATACAAATACGGGGAGAGGATCGCCCTCGGCCATCTTAGCAGGCTTCATTTTTATGGTCATTTTAGCGCGCGTTATTTCTACCTCGCGCTCTACAGGTTCGGCTGCTTTATATGTAGCATCCCCCGTCTGCATTGCACGAAGCGTTGCTTTACCCACACCTCTTATAATCGCCTTTCCAGTAGCGTCTACGGTTATAACCTCAGGGTTAGAGGACGCATAGCTAATCACAAGACCCGAGGAGCTCGTCGCCCCAAGTACAAAAGGAGAATTTGCGAAGGGTTTAGTTATTTTTTCGGTCGACCATTGGATCGATTGTTCTAATGCAAGGTTAAGCGTATAAAATTGTTCATCGCGTCCATTAGGAGCAAGAGTGCGGAAGACTACGGGTCTTGTAAAGTCACACTCAATATCGCCTACTACTTCTCTCTCTCCATAAAATACCTTTGTTCCTAGTGACACTTCGTTTATTTGTATCGTCACTTTTTGAAGTGCTCTTTGAAATTCCTCTGCAGAGATATTGCCCTCTTTTTTGACATTAAAGACAATATGCGACGGACATGGCGTAATGCTCTCAGGCTGGCTTACTAGCCACGTATTCTTGGTTGCATCTTTAGGTAGTGTAATCTTCTTGATATCGCATTCATCCGATGCGTCGTTTACCAACTGTACCGTAAACTCCTGTGTGAGCGTATTACCAAAAAAGTCCGTTTTCTCTGCCTTAAAGGTGAGCTTGTGTTCTGGGTTTTGAGCAAAGTTGAGCTCTGTATTAGGGTGTACCTGTGTATTGTTGTGAGTTACGGTGGTCTGATACCAGTCGAACAAGAAGTTGAGCTTGACTTTATCAAAAGTACTGAAATCTTGTGGCATAATTACTTTCAGTTCGTTTTTCGCCACGTATTTCGAAGCCATTACCTCGCCTTCAACCTCTACACCCGCGATGATGCGATCTAGGGGTTGCCATACATCGGTGCGTAAGCTCTGAATTACAGCACAACGCTCTTTGCCATAGCCCGAGGCGATACCTTTCCCCTCTGTAAATATATACTCAGCCTCGCAGCCGTCGGGGAGCGTATTCGTAGCAGTGCGTACGCTCTTGGTCATATTCGCTTGTACTTCTGCAGAACTTAGCTCTTTATTCCAAAGACGGAACATAGCCATCTGACCATCTAGTCCGACATTGAGCCAGAGATTCGTAAAGGAGAAGACTCCAGAGCCGTTGTAACGTTCCATATCTACAGTAGCACCATCAACAAAGACCGTAGGGAAGGTTGCAAACTCCGATTCCCAGCCCCTCCCAACTTTCATTGAGATCGCGATATGCTGCCACTTGCCAGGTTTTAGAACGGGATTCTTACTTGCATAGATTCCACTTTTCCCTCCCATGAAGAGGAGTGTATTGTCTGGAAATTCTTTGATACCAGCGACAGACAGAACCCAGATCCCATCCTCATTCACCAACTCGCTAATTTGGGGTTTGTTCAAGAGCCACAACCCTTCGATAGTAGCCTCTTTCTGGACTTTATGACCTTTGAGAGGTAGCTCTATGGCTTCTTTTTTGTCGCCAACAAACGAGAGGGCATAGAGTTTCTCGGTCTTAGGCGACATATTGAAGACTCGCTCGGTTATCGTGTTGTCGGTACTAATATTGTCGGCTTTAGCTAGCGAGATACTTATCAGATGCCGTCCCTCGTCAGCTAGGTTAGCCGTTTGTTGGAATGTAACCTCTGCCTCGCCTCCTAGAGGCGCTAAAGAGCATGTAATATGTTCGGTAGCTACCTCCTTCTCGTCTACAATGAGTTTCAAGCTAATGCGATCCTGTGCGGCAAGCCCGTTGTTCCGAACTTTTACCACAACTGGCGTAGTTGCAGTGAGCGAATGGTCTGAGATGGGGGCAACGATCTTCTCGAGCGCTAACTCGTAATCATAACGATGCTTTCCTGCTTTTACGTCAACAAAAAGGTCTAGCACATTCCCCCAAGCAATGGAGCCGCCAGCAAGGAACTGTTTGTAAGCGTCCGTTGTAGAGAGCATCAGGCGCATACGATGTTTACCTACAGGGAGGTTTGCAAAACTCGTAGATTCAAAGACTAGCCTGTACTCCGTATTGTCTACCGTTACCTCAGCTTGCACTAGTTCGTTGTCCTCAAGTTGTGCATTGTCGTTAGCATCTATCCAAAGACGAAGCTGTGATGGAACGTTCTTAGCGCTCGGTTTGCCAGAGAGCGTTACCCATACCGCATTACTACTCTCAGCATAAAAAGTAATCGTTGAATGACTTTGGTAGACAACTTTTTCGGAGGCGTTCCCCTCAACGGTATTCCCGTCGATGGTTCGTAGATTAGCAATATATAACTGTTTGGGGTTCTCTATCTCGCCTTTGTGCCAGAGTGGGTCATTTTCTAAAAGAAGGGTCTGGAGGTTATCACTCATATCGCCATCCTTAACCAATTGTACTACGACTTCGTAGCTCGACGGCTCACTTACATCGAGTTCGTACGGTAAAACATACTCCGTCTTACTACTAGCCTTAAGGCGTGGAATGGTATATCTACGGTATACGTCGTTTATCAAGACATCTACCCCAACGTTGTAGAAATCTACGGGGAGGAGGTTCTCTACGGTGGCTTTAATTTTCTTCTTGTTTTCCCGCGACGCATCTATCGCAACAAGGGGCTCGAGCTTCCACTGGTTTTCGACCGTTAGCTCTTGAACTTCTGCCACCCAACCTGCTGCGGGTATATCGTTATAACCGACATAACAGAAAGTAAGTCCTCCATTTTCAGCCTCCGATAAAAAGACTTGAGGAGTAGTACTCTTGCCCGTGAGAATCTTTTGCGCATAGCGTGGGAATACGCGTAAGCTGGTTGGAACATTACCTGTGAAGACGGCAAGCGTATCGCCTACAGCCAGATCAATCTCCTTGAATGTGACTTGTACGAGCCCTTTTTCGTCTTTTGGGAGGAGTTGCAAAACACTCTCTTCGTCTGCCTTGTAGTTGTCTAATGCCCCTCGCCCATCCACAAACAACTGTTTACCACTAATTTTACGCGATATATAGGGTACTCTACGTATGCTCTGACCAAAGAACTCTAAATGTGTTATCTCAGGCATGGCGATCACATCTCCTAGATTGTATACCTCAAAGCTTTTTTCGTTATTGGAGGGATCGATATCTTCCGTAACATCCGTACGTACCCGAACCTTAAATTTATGGGGAGCATCGTTAGTAAAATCGTGTGTGTATTTTATTATGCGCCCTTCCAGTGGTTTGAGGCTTTGTACGACACTTGCAAAAACAAGTTTATCGTCTACAAGTATCGAAACGGGGATATTGGTTAGAGTCGTCGTTGAATAGTTTTGTACCATAAAACGGATATCCTCTTTGTGCATCTGAGCACTCTCTACAATTTTTGGATCATTAACCCAAGCGATGCCAACATCTTGTTTAGATGTTTTTGGCACAATTTCGTAGTAGGGGATGATCGCACCATCATTGCTTGTCGCAAGCGCCACTTCGAAGGTTAAAGAGATCTCCGTGCCAGCATATTTTGTAATATCCCAAGCAAGACGCATCTCTTCGCCATCGCCCTCGATTACCTCACGGCCGAGTTCATCGGTAATCACAGTTCCATTTACGAGCACTCGAAGCTGCGAACCCACAAGATCTTTTTCCTCGTCCTTCTCTTTCAGCAACACATAAGAGACGAGTTCGAGTGGTGTATTGGCTTGAAATTTCGTTAGATCGATAGCACAAGCTGTAATCGCGCCTACATTGTTACGTTGCTCGAAAGGAGTAGTCCAATCAGTAGCATCTCTGTTCCCCTCCCAAGCGATGACTTGCGAATTGAGAGGAAAGCCCCAACTGGGATGTGGTTCCTGTACTTCAAACTTTAGATTTTTTCCTGTTATTACAGCGGCGTGTTGTAATGGCCAACTTATAAAAGTCTCCTTGTAGGGGAGTTTATCGGGCGAGAGTACCAACTTTTGTGGTTGGTTTGAAACCACACCCATACTTCGTGCTCCTAGCAAACCGTCGGCACTCACAGCCTGCACAGCATACATATTACGACCAGCGGCGATCTGGTTGTCTGGTAAGGCATATTCAGTAACAGCTCCGTCGACTTCTGCAATTTCGTTGTATAACTCTTTTTCTAAATCGGCACGGAGTATTTTATATTTTGCAGCGCCTTTAGCTACGTTCCATGTTAATCGCCACCCTGTGTTATTGCAAGGCATTGCCAGAAGCTTTACATCCTCTACTTGTGGCATTATAGTAAACGCCCCCTGTGTAGTAGCAACCTTCCCGTTTACATCTATTACGCGTAAAAAGGCCTTGTCTGTAGGTTCTGCCTCTGGGAGTGTTATCAATGCATTATTGTTGAAAGATCCGAGTAGTTCGTACGTAGTGCCCCCGTCTAGCGATAATTCCACACGGAGTGGGGCACGCATGTTTTTTGTGTGGAGATAAAATTCGGTCTCGGGAGCAAGACAATCGCCCTCTTGTGGAGCAATGAGCTCTGGCTTTTGGTCGTCAAAATACCAAACCACGCAGTAGGACTGTTTATCGCCTCCGCGCACGAGGCCAGCAATCCGTATAGTAAACTCTCCAGCTGCAGGGTTTGCGATCCGAATTTGCTCGATATTATCCAGATCATTCTTAACAGTAGTTACAGCTGGCAAGGCAGGATTTTCGGCATCAAGGGTATACGGGTAATAAGTTTTCCCCTGCATTTTGACGGAGAGGTCTAGGTCGTTTACTATGGGAGACTCCCCTAAAGCATACTCTCGATCTACTACAGGGTCGTTCCAACAAAGCGTAATCCTTAATTCTTTTGCACCTGCAGGCACGTTACATTTAATTTCTTGCGCTTTACCCCCACGCAGTAATTCTCCGAACTTGTGCCAATTGTTCTCCAATGCTTGGCAGGCCGCTAGACCATCCATTATACCAAATCCGTATTTGAAATCTGGTCCTGGAGTTCCTACATCGTGCGCCGTATTGGCTAACAAGGCCTTGAGGTAATAATTGTAAGGCAAAGCACCACCGTGAAGTTGACGCCACCGTTCGCTCAGCAATGCTAAGTATCCAGTTACTGTAGGACAGGAGAAGGATGTGCCATCGTCTTCTTGATAGTCTTGACCATAGGCCGCCGAATACACAGCTTGCCCCCGAGCACTAATAATGGGGAATATACGTCCGTCACGTAGAGGACCGAAACTAGAGAAATCAGTAATATCCTCATCAATATCTACTGCACCGACAGAGATTATATTTTTCGAATAGTTTGTAGCATGACTCCAATCTAATGGACATTTCGCCTCATCTTGGTCGTTGCCAGCTGCAAAGACATGTGTGAGTTCTGGATACCAATAGGCAAGTTTGTCGACTTCGGAGTAAGCGAGCTCGGTGTAGGTAAAGGCGTCTTCATACTCACAAAGTCCTGCTAAGGAATACCCATAAGAGTTATTCGTGAGGGAAATGTGTTCTTTTTCATAAACTTCGAGCATCTCCCTTGCGGCTAACTTGCCGTTTGACCCTGTACCATAGTTATAAGTCCAAAGATGTGCTGCAGGAGCCATACCTCGTCCTTTTTCATCGCGTAATCCACTTCCTAAGATTGTGGCAGATGTGTGTAAACCGTGACCGCCTGATTCGGAAACAGGAATTTCAAATTCCATACGTTGTACACGCGTACCAAAATCGACATGATCTCCTACATTCGCATCCCAGATGCCTATGCGGATGTCTTTGCCAGTGAGCCCTCGCCCGTGCAAAGCGATGGGAGTACGAAGTTGCAGACCGCCATTCATACGTGCTCCGATATGATTGTAGAGCTTTTCTGGAGGGCGTATAAATTGGATAAAGGATGTTCCTTCATAGGCAGCGAGTGCAAGAATTTGTTCGCGTGTTCCTTCAATTTCAACAGTATTGAATAGCACTGAATGGGTAGAATGTAGCACTCCTTGTCGTTCTAATTCTTGTCGAACCTTTTCCCACGCAACAGTTTCGAACCATGAGAGGTTCATTTTTAGGCGTTTAGCATCATACGCCCAAGAGGGATAACGCTCCTCTAAAAAGGAGGAGGTTAGTTTCCATTCGGGGCGGATCGGGGTTACTGCTCTGAGGTTTGTTCCCACAAAGTCACTAGGGCGACTTCCAGCGGGTACGCTAGCATAGTAGGCATTGTTCCCAAGGTACATACCTAGCTGTACTCCGTTGTGCTCCAGCTGTTCAGGCGAGATTTGATCTGAAGAGAATTGAACCAATACATTAAGCCGTTCACCAGCAGGAATACCGAGTTCTAAACTCGATGTCTTATGCGCCCGAAGCCCTTTACGAACATTTTGCTCGAGGTATATAGCGCGATTACCAAATCGAACGGGTGGTTGTGCATACAGCACCAATGTACTATTCAACCATAGTAGCAGTAATAGAAACCTGATTCGCATGTCTTTAATGTTTTTAATAATACCTAATTATCCAAATATAATATAATTGTGAATATATTTCTCAAAAGAGAGTTTAGTACCATAGAACCAAAGTCGTCGTTCAAGTTGAGCCGAACACTAGAAACGCTGAAAGTGAAATAGCCGATACTACATTTCCTATTTTTGTAAATAAACATTCCAAAAATGGTATGGAATAATCTGCAAGAGGAAGAACTCAAGCTGCGTATTGGCGAACAATTTTTCTCGCATTTTGACTACCATTCCCGCATCGGTAAAATCGACTTCTGTGTCACGCAAAAACAAAAGGCAAAGCAGGGATCAGCAGATACGATCTCCTTACTCTGGGCAGAGGCAAAGCGCGGAGTTGTTGCAGACATATACAAACCCCTCGTGCAACTTATCCTTACCATTGGTAAAGCGAGAACCTTTGATTCTTATCTCCCACCTCCATTTCTTGCAGCCTTCGATGCTGAAAAGATCGCCTTCCTAC
>CBDEMG010000058.1:0-23364 GCA_965240855.1 uncultured Bacteroidia bacterium
GCGTACCACGAAACACCTCTATTTGTTCGAATTCAAGGTAACCGCTTCAGGCTCTGCACAGGATGCCATCGACCAGATAAAGACTCGCGGCTATGCCAAGAAGTTCCGTTCCACCAAGCGTAAGATCCACTACATCGGGGTGAGTTTCGACGAGAAGACTCGGAATATCGGCGAGTGGAAGGAAGAAGTGGAGTAGAAATACTTACAAAATAACACCCGACAAAGCTGTTAAATTAGAGGAATTAGAACTACTAAAACCTTTTCAGAATCCGTACAAACCACCAAGTGCCCCCCATCAATAGTAATAAAAGAAGCGGTATTACAATATTAGCAACGAGCAACCACCAGCGATCTGCCTGCAACTGGTGTGCATCCAAAAGCTGCGAAGCATACTCGCGCCCACGCAAGCGCAAAAGAGCCTCATTACCACTCAAATAGAGGACAATATTCTCCAAAAGTTCTCTATTACCAAAGGTCTGTTGGGTATATTTATCAAAGCCTAGTGGTAGTATTCGTTCTCTACCATTTTTATACGAAACGTCATTAGCTGCAATTCTCCCATCGCCAAAAACAACAATGCGTGCCCCACTACTTTTCGCTCTAAAGGTAAACAACTGCCCTGGTGCAATAGTCCGTAAAGGGCGATGAGCAAAGACCGAAGCAAACTTCCCTTCTAGAAGTACTCCTACTGGAACATTCTGTAAAGGCATCTCGCGAGCTCTGGGATCATTCTTTATCTCACTGAGTTCGATAATCTGAGGAGAAGAAGTTACTCGCGCATACTTTGAAGAGGTGAGGAAAGGAACTTTCAAAATACTATCATTTGCTCTCGTGAGTTCCAATGCTACAGGGAAACGCGAATATACCAATGGGACATTACGCGATAGATAAGTAAAAGCTTGCGGTGTCAGTAACGGATAGTATATCCAAGGGAGGGGGGTAAAGCGTGCAGCTTGTCCAGCTACTGCCATATTCACAGGAATGGGGGCGCACTGCGCGTCTTGGAGTAGACGCGTCGAGATTCGTACTCCATAACGAAACAGGAGATCCTCTAAGTTCAAATCGATCGGCATGGCAAACGTACGTCCATGTTGTTGCAAACTATCTACGCTTGTAGCCACTGGGTTTAGAAAAAAAAGTAAATTGCCGCCCCTCATTACATACTGATCTAGTACAAGCTTTTCCAGTTCTGTAAAGGGTTGTTGCGGGTTTGCTACTACGACAAATTTACACGAGTCTAGCATCCCCACCTCCTGTAACGAATCGTAAGGATACACAACAAACCTTTGTGCGAGCTCTTTTCGCCAACTAGCAGTCTGTTGTGGGGCAAGTTCGCCATGGGAGGTAGTAAAACCCACTGGCAACTTATCACGCTGCAATAGCTTATAGAGAGTAGCCGTTAGTTCGTACTCCAATCGTTGAAGCGACTGTGTAATGTTCTCTTCATTCGTTAATGTGACATCATGACGTAGTAAGTTTACATAAACCGTTTGACCACCATAACTCGCACACAACCCGGGGAATACCACACGTTCACTCTGTAGTCCTGATGCATTACGTTCGTACACAGTAATTGCCTCTATGCCATGACGTAGCAACTCTTGTCGGTAGGTTTGCAACTCTTGTTGATTTTGCCCTAGCTGATTGGGATCTTCATGTAAAAATTCAATTTTCCTACCACTCCGCACTCCGTACTCTTCCAGTAGTTCGGTTACTCCTTTGCGCAAGCGTACAAACTCAAGAGGGAGATCGCCTCCTAGAAAGGTTCGTATATAGACAGTCCCTTCCAGCTTATTAAATGCTCGCTCCGAAACTTCGCTCAGTGTATAACGACGATCCTCTGTAAGATCAAAACGATAGTAGAGCGTGCCACCTATATAGTTTATAAGCAATAAAAGTGCTAGTACCAGAATAGTACGAACAGGAGTGCCTAAACGAGACAACGAAAATTTGGGATCGGCTTTCATACTTGAAATCTTACTAACTAGCGTTTTTTGCGATTAAGCATCTGCACCGCACCGTATAAAAACAAGAAAATAACGGAAAGAAAATAAAGCAAATCGCGTGTATCAACCACTCCCCTGCGAATCGATCGGTAGTGCTCCTCTATACCGAGCCAACTTAGTACATACTGTCCTCTACCCGAAATCAACAAGGAGAGTTCGCCAAAACCCACATAAACCATCACCGCGATCAACACTCCAAGTAAAAAAGCAACTACCGTGTTGGAAGTAAGTGTCGAAGCAAACAACCCTATTGCCGCATAGACAGCTCCTAGGAAGAGCAAACCAAAATAAGAACCTAGCGTAGCCCCCAAATCGATGGCACTAGCTGGAGCAACATAGCGGGCTAGTACCAACACAAAAAATACCGTGGGTAGGAGCATAAGTAGTACCAAGACGACGCTTGCTAGATACTTCCCGAACACGAGCTCCCACAACGAAATCGGGCGCGAGAGGAGTAGTTCGAGTGTACCCTCCTTTTGTTCCTCAGCAAACATACGCATCGTTACTGCAGGGACAAGGACTAAAAATAGCCAAGGGCTCATAGTAAAGAGCGGCGAGAGCGAAGCCAAATTCGTCTCAAAGACATTCCCCCAACCCGGAAGCAGCCATAAAAAGAGTGCACTTAGCACTAAAAAGAGACCACCACTCACATACCCAGTCAGTGTAGAAAAAAACAGTGTCAACTCCTTTCGGAAGATTGTAAACATCCCCTATCTCTTTATTATAGATCTAAACAAAAGTACACAATCGTGTTTTCCAATTACAGGATTTTATTGCTGATGTTCGTAGCAAGTGTTATTCAATTGTAGAAAACGTAAGTCTCTGTACATGGTTTGTAATTCGGTATAGAAAAGAGGCAGCATCTCCTCTATTCGCTGCGCTCACAAAGCTCATCACGCGTATATTCTTTCCACTATTCTTTCAATTTCAGCGTCCTTAAATATTCCTTAAAATCCACTTCTATTCGTTTGCTCTCGCAAGCCTTCTGTATCGATTTGTTATGCACCCACTTATCTAGACGGCGTTCGCGTATATAAACGAGTGTCTCCATCGGTTGTCTTGTCAGAGCCTCTGCAAAGAACCAAGCCTGCGCCATCTGAATATAATACTCTTGGCGTTTTACCTCTGAGGCTAACCTCATGGCTACACTACTCATATTGCAATCGTCTAAAAAATGGGACTTTAAACACACCAACGCAAATCGTACTGTGTATTCATGCTCACTCTCCAACCATTGTTTACACAAAGTAAACAACGCAGGGGTATGCTTTGCAAAAAGCTTGGGGGAGAGAGTATCGCACGAAGCCCAATCATTTATATGGGGTAAAAGAGTATTTATTTGAACGATTAGTATGTCAAACTCCGTAATCTGATTCAAAAGTTCTCCATGCAATATGAGTTCCTCCCAATACTCATGCGGGAGACAGGCTATATATCCCGACGTATCAAAATGTTTACGGTAATACCTCCCCAACTTCCGCACCTCTGGCACAGAAACCCCCAGTAACGCACCCTCGGCAAGAGTTGGGATTAATCCAGACGAAAAGAGCCGCAACTTTTCCGAGGCAAGCTCTTTTAAATCGCTATGCACTTGTTCTGCTGTTAGCAGAGGCAAGGAGGCCATGGTTAGAAATTTTGTTTCAATTGTGCCTGAGCATATTCTGTTGTAATATGCAATTCGGTCGTTCCACTTTTCGGTAGAGTGTACATTCCATCCATAAATATTGCCTCGCACAACGAACGCAAACCGCGAGCTCCCAGCTTATACTCTATTGCTTTGTCTACTATCAGATCGAGGACGGTATCGTCTACAACGAGTTTGATACCGTCGATGCGAAAGAGCTCAGTATACTGACGTATAATGGCATTCTCTGGCTTAGTAAGTATATCTCGGAGCGCTGCTTTATCCAACGGCTCGAGGTTTGCAATTATCGGGAGACGTCCTACCAATTCGGGGATCAAGCCATAAGCGCGGAGATCTTGCGGAGCTACATACTGCAAAAGGTTCTCGCTCTGCTGCTGTTGCTTCTCACTATTCCCATAGCCAATTACCTTCCTATTCATTCGGTTAGCAATTATCCGATCGATGCCCTCAAAGGCTCCACCACAAATAAAGAGAATATCACGCGTATTTACTTTTATCATTTTTTGATCCGGGTGCTTACGACCTCCTTGTGGAGGCACATTCACATCCGTTCCCTCAAGGATTTTTAGCAGTGCTTGTTGCACACCTTCGCCCGACACATCGCGAGTGATAGAGGGGTTGTCGCCCTTGCGAGCAATCTTATCGATCTCATCAATAAATATAATACCATATTCTGCTGCTGGAACATTGTAGTCCGCCACTTGTAACAATCGAGTGAGTATACTCTCTACGTCTTCGCCCACATACCCTGCTTGTGTAAAAACGGTAGCATCTACCAACGTGAAGGGCACTTTTAGCATACGCGCTATTGTACTAGCAAGGAGTGTTTTTCCTACCCCCGTTGGCCCTATAAAGAGGACATTACTCTTTTCAATCTCTACCCCCAAAACGTTCTTTTTAACCGACTTATTTGCCGATGAGACATTACTCCCCTTTTGCTTCTTGGGATCTGTTTGACGCGAGAGGAGACGTTTGTAGTGGTTGTAGACTGCTACTGAAAGATAGCGCTTGGCTCGCTCCTGACCTATTACATATCGATCGAGCGCCCCCTTAAGCTCTATGGGCGACATGAGCTCATCGACAGAGAAATTCAGCCGTAATGAGCGTGTCATAACCTCCTCCTGCGATTGCAGGAAAGAGTGGATCTCTTCCACACACGCAGTACAGACAAAGCCCTGTGTGCCCTGCAGCAAGACACACTCGTTCTCGTTACGTCCACATATAGCACATACGTGTTCACCTGTTTTCTTTTCTTTCATCGCTAGTTGGTTGTATTATTAATAACGCTCGGAGCACACTATCCTGTCTGCGCATTGCTGTATTGTACGAAGTGCGGAATTCTTCTTTAATCGGCGTATCACTCGGCGAATCAAGTTTGAGGGGATCTACAGGAGTACCATTTTTCCAAACACGAAAATCAAGATGTGGACCCGTTGCATACCCTGTCATCCCCACATTACCTATAACCTCGCCTTGGCGTACCCTACTCCCAACACGAAGCCCTGGAGCAAACTTCGAGAGGTGTAAATAGCCCGTAGTATAGACACCATTGTGACGGATCTTTACAAAATTGCCCCCCCCCTTCTCATACCCTTTTCCTATCACTGTGCCATCGCCTAGTGCCATAACGGGCGTGCCCATGGGGGCAGCATAATCGACTCCTGTATGTGCCCGTACAATCTTTAGTATAGGATGCATACGTGCGTACGAAAACTTAGAAGAGATGCGTGTAAAAGAGAGGGGAGCCTTCAGAAAGGCACGACGTAGACTATTGCCTGCAGCATCCCAATAGCTCCAACTCGAATCTTGAGCAAAACCATACCCTTTCAGCGTATCGCCTTCATGTATATAATATGCGGTGAAGATTCGACTCAGTCCAATTTCTTGTTCAAAAACAAATTTCTTCTCATAGACTGTTATAAATTCATCGCCCGTTGCTAAACCAAAAAAATCTACACTCCAAGCAAAGAGATCCGAGAGGTGAAGTGCAAGCTCAGGTTGTGCACCGCTCTCTCGCATCGCATTCCAGAGAGAACTTTTAATCTTAGCATGTGAGATCACGGTTTGCATTCGTACTGGCAAACTATCGCGACGAACATGTATCGAATCGCCTTGCATCGCTAGTAGCAAATAGACTTGAGGGGTATGGGTATAGACCCAATAGAGCGCCGAGCTATCTTTTGCACGAAAGAAATAGGTGGGGCGTCCAGCACGAAAACGTTTCACCGCAAAAACACTATCTATCCGAAATCCTAACCCTCGAAGATATTTCTCAGAAACATGTTGAGAGCGCAAAAAATTCTCTAACAACATGTTCGAGGGCAACCTGACCGTATCTATGGTGTATTCGGCACATGGAATCCCATATCTTGTTCCTACAAAGAGCTGTTGGGAGACCGTATCCTGTACAACAACCTCAACAGACTCCGACTGTGAAGAGGGAGCAGACTCTCTACACGAAGCCAAAAACAAGACTGCCACGAATATAGCTCCTATCGTTTTTACTACATAATTGTTCATACAAACCTACTAGCTTATTGCAAAACAAAAGTAGAGACACTGCGTATTGGCAGCATCCCTACTCTACTCTTCTTTTATCCTTATCTTCTAACACTATTGTAAGCTTACTTAAGCTTGTCGAACCCTAAACCATAAACCCCCATCACGGAAGCTACAGAAGTAAATGCATTCGGATCGACAGAGCGGACAAGATGTAGAAGAGCACCCTGCTCCGATTTCCGAATTATCACCAACAAAATCTCCGAATTTTCTTTTGAATACCACCCCGTGCCTTTTAGCATCGTTACGCCTCGGTGCATATCGGTTGTTATTTTATCTGCAATTTCCGTATGCTTACTCGAAAAAATGAGCACCTGTAGCGATTGTCGTGTACCATTCAAATACAAGTCTACTACGAACGAGGTCGCAATCATCACAATGTAACCATACACAATAGCTTCCAAGCGTTGCGGGATAGTGAGATCTTCAAGTACAAAGAAGGCTGTGCTGATAATCACTGCATCTGCCGCGAGTATCACTCTACCTGGACTCACATTGCGATACTTCGTTACAATCATCGCGACAATATCTGTACCACCCGTGCTACCACCCTGACCTATAGCGATACCTATCCCCAATCCCGAGAGCGCTCCTCCTAATATGGTTGCAAGTAGACGGTCGTTTTGCAAAATACACTCCTTAATAAGCATCTGCTCTACTACGAGCAAGGCAGAGGCCACCACTACCCCATAGATAGTCTTCATCCCGAAGTTTGCCCCCACGACCTTCATCGCAATAAGTATGAGCAATGCATTGAATATTAGGAACGTATACCCAACAGGGAAGCCTGTTAGCATATACACCAAGTTACCTACCCCCGTTGCACCACCACCTGTGATGTGCATCGGGATTAGGAATGCACTCCAACCCATCGTATAAGTAATCAACCCTACTGTAATGAGGGCATACTCTCGTATCAGCTTCGCCACATTCAACTTCCCCTGAACTCCCATTGTAATATATCTCTATTGCTTATTATTGTTTAACTCAGTACTATATTCACGATCTTGTTGGGCACGACAATCACTTTTCGCACATTTTTCCCTTCCAAGTATTTTTGCGTCTCGAGACTCTCCAAGACGAGTTTCTCTACTGCACTCACCTCCATATTTCGTTTCATCTGGATCGTAAAACGCGTCTTACCATTAAATGAAACGGGACATTCAAAGGTAGCAGCTTCCAATTTCGTTGTATCGAAGGTAGGCCACTTTGCCCTGAGAACACTCCCTTCAAAACCTAAAAGCTCCCACAACTCCGAGGCTATATGCGGAGCAAATGGAGCAAGAAGTATTAAGAGGGGTTCGATAGCGGCGCGTTTGTTACACTTAAGCTCTGTCAGCTCATTAAGTGTTATCATAAAACGCGAGATACATACATTGAAACTTAAGGTCTCGATCCCCTCCGTCACCTGTTTTATCGTATTATGTAACGTACGTAAGCAAACTGTACATGGCGGCTCATTACTCAATGGCTCACTTGTGCAGAAATTCCAAAGTTTACGGAGAAACTTATGTACGCCATCTATTCCGTTCGTATCCCAAGGCTTCGATTGCTCAAGTGGGCCTAGAAACATCTCGTACATCCGCAAAGTATCTGCCCCATAGTTCTTTACAATCTCATCGGGGTTTACTACATTGTAGAGCGACTTACTCATCTTCTCTATCGCCCAACCACATTTGTATTCTCCTCCTTCGAGTATGAATTCGGCACTCTCTACATCCGTAGCATTCTTGAAGTAAGCCTCGAGATCTAATATATCGTTGTGTACTAGGTTGACATCTACGTGTATTTCCGTTGTCTCGTACTGATCTTTCAGACCTACAGAGACAAACTGATTCGTCCCTTTTATGCGATACATAAAATTCGAACGCCCCAGTATCATCCCTTGGTTTACTAGGTGCTTAAAGGGTTCGTCTGTAGGGAGATATCCTATATCGTACAAGAACTTCTCCCAGAAGCGAGCATAGAGCAAATGCCCTGTTGCATGCTCCGTTCCCCCAATATACAAGTCGACCTGCTGCCAATAATCTACAGCCTCTGGGCTCACTAGCGCCTCAGAGTTATGTGGATCCATAAAACGCAAATAATAGGCAGAAGAGCCTGCAAACCCAGGCATTGTCGAAGTCTCAATAGGATACCCCTCTTTCGTTTTCCACTCTTTAGCTCGTGCTAAAGGCGGCTCGCCAGTACTCGTAGGTAAGAAGCTCTCGACCTCTGGGAGGAGGAGAGGTAGATCCGATTCGGACATCGCTCTTGGCACTCCATCCTGATAATAGATCGGAATCGGTTCGCCCCAGTAACGTTGGCGACTAAAAATAGCATCGCGCAAACGGTAGTTAACAAAACGAGTCCCACACCCTCGTTGTTCCAACAACCCACACATAGCGGAAATTGCCTGGGAGGTAGCCAAGCCATCCAGCTCATTACTATTTACTGCAAAACCACTCTTTGCCTCAAAGGCTTCAGTCCAAGTAGAGGGATCGGAACACTTACCTTTTTCTTGCGAAACCACCTGAACGATAGGTAAACTAAATGTACGAGCAAATGTAAAATCGCGACCATCGTGCGCAGGTACTGCCATAATAGCTCCCGTCCCGTAGCCGCCTAGTACATAATCTGCTACCCAGATGGGGATCTGAGCTCCTGTTAGCGGATGCACTGCATAGGCGCCAGTAAATACTCCCGTACAACGTTTCGTTTCCATCAAACGTTCACGCTCCGTACGACGTGCCACCATTTCTAAATACTCATCAACCGCACTCCGCTGTTCTGGAGTCGTTAGTTGCGAGACAAGCGTATGCTCTGGGGCTAGGACAAGGAATGTAACGCCATAAATCGTATCGGGACGTGTCGTAAAAACCTCTATCTTTTGTTCACGCTTCGCAATGGGAAACCATACTCGTGCACCTTCTGAGCGACCTATCCAATTTCGCTGCATCTGTTTCAGCGAGTCTGTCCATTCTAGCTTCTCTAACCCTTCAAGTAAACGTTGTGCATAGGCCGTAATACGCAAACACCACTGACGCATGTTTTTTTGTACGACAGGATACCCACCACGCACCGAAAGACCTTCCTTCACCTCGTCGTTTGCAAGCACAGTTCCCAATGCCTCGCACCAGTTTACCATCATATCGTCTTGGTAAGCCAGACGATATTGCTGCAACACCACTTCGCGCTCTGCCGCATCAAACGCTTTCCACTGCGCAGCCGTAAAAAACACCTCTTTGTGCGAGAAGCCTGTATTTCCTTCGCTACCGTGAGTCTCGAAATAGCGGATAAGCTCCGTTATCGGTCGCGCTTTATCGGTCTTTATATCGTAGTAGTGTGTAAAGAGTTGTAGAAATACCCACTGTGTCCATTTGTAATACTCCGGGTCAGAGGTTCGGAGTTCTCTACTCCAATCATATCCCAACCCAAGCATTTGTAATTGTTTACGATAGCGTTCTACATTGCGCTGAGTAGTTACTGCAGGGTGCTGTCCCGTCTGAATAGCATACTGCTCTGCAGGTAACCCAAAAGCATCATACCCCATTGGATGCAGTACATTATACCCCTTTAGTCGCATATAACGACTATAGATATCAGAAGCTATATACCCTAAGGGATGCCCAACATGGAGTCCTGCGCCCGAGGGATACGGAAACATATCTAACACATAGAACTTCGGCTTCGCCTTATCTACGACAACCTGATCCGTCTTCTCTGCTCTCCAGCGCGCTTGCCACCTCTGTTCTATTCCCGTAAAATCGTATCCCTGTGTCATTTACCTTACTTCTTTGTTTACTACCCACTTACAACTTACAAAGGTAATACGCGCGGCTGTAACAGCACTACTAAAACAGATTTTTGGTATAAATTTTGCAACCATTTTACAACAGTACCGCAAAAATTGAGCAACTGAGGTTTATGAACTATAAAAAAATCTATTTAAGTGTTCTAACGCTTATTTTTCTAGCATTTTGCTGCGTTTTAGACGCAAATGCACAGACCTATTTGGAGGGGCGCGTAGTTTCACAAAGCGAACCAGAAGGCGTAGCTGGAGCTCTAGTCTATTTACGCGGCACGAGCTACGGAGCATATACTGAGAGTGATGGGACCTTCCGTTTTGCATACAAGGGAGCACTCCCCGATTCTTTGATCGTAGAGAGTATAGGATATGAACGCATCGGAGTAGCACTCGCTTTCTATCCCAACTGCGACCTACATATTGCCCTACACTCCAGCTCTTTGGATATCGAATCGGTGCGGATTACTGCCAATTACGCTGCTTCGAAGCAACGAGCTACCACACAAACGCTAAGAGTGGTTGGAGCCGAACTTATTGCTCACCGCAGAGCTCCCACTTTATCGCAAACCCTAGAACAAGTAGCGGGGGTGCATGCCATGAGTATTGGTAATGGTGCGAGCAAACCTATGATACGAGGCATGGGCTTCAATCGGATTGCTGTACTCGATCGTGGTGTTAAACAAGAAGGACAACAGTGGGGAGCAGATCATGGACTAGAACTCGACCAAATGTCTGTCGAACACGTAGGCGTATACAAAGGGGCTACTAGCCTCCGTTTTGGCGGCGATGCTATGGGAGGTGCTATTGTAGTCAATGCAGACATTCCTCACCCCGAGGATGGAGTACACGGTAAGGGGGCACTTTGGTACGCATCGAATTCACAACTGGGGGGAATCTCGTTAAAAAACAGTTATGCTGGTCGAAACTTTTTTTACTCATTGACCCTCACTGGAACAGACTACGGCGACTATGCTGTCCCTGTAGACACCATCGTATACCTTACACGCAAACTCCCCATTTACAACCAAAGTTTAAAAAATACGGCTGGGTTTGAGAGGGATGTCTCTCTAACTCTCGGGATGGAAGGAGAATTAGGTATACTCACATGCACAGGAAGCTATGTACAACAACGCATGGGGTTCTTTCCCGGATCGCATGGTCTACCTTCTCTCGAACGTTTGAAACCCGACAAAAGCACGCGCAATATAGCTTTCCCCTACTCCGATGCGCAGCATACAAAGATGATTTTGAATTATCGCACCAATCCACAGGGACGCTCTTGGACTAGCTATGTAGATCTCGGTGTACAATACAATACCCGTGCTGAATTTTCCGCCTTTCATACACACTACCCCAACCAATCTCCTCCCCGAAAGAATAAAGATCTAGAACTCTGGCTAGGATTATGGACCTACTCGATGAGTGAACGTACGGTATGGAAACTAACCGACCCTATGCAACTCGAGGTTGGCACTGATCTACAATACCAACACCACGACATGGCAGGGTATAGCTTTCTATTACCACACTACGAACGGACTACTGCTGGCATATACGCCACTTACTCTTGGCAAATACTACCAAATCTCAAAATAGAAACGGGTATACGCGGCGATTGGGGACACCTACACATACATCGCTATTATGACGAGATTCTACACCACTACCTACAATCTCGCACAGAGTTGAAAGCCGAACACCTACCAAGTTACGCACAACTAAGCCCTGAGCTCTCGCGCATATTTTTGAATTATAGTGGTGCATGTGGTATCAGTTGGCGCTGCTCCGAAGCGCAATTATTGAAATTTCATGCAGGACGGAGCTTCCGTCTCCCCAGTGTACACGAGTTGGCGGCTAATGGGATTCATCACGGCTCCTTTCGGCACGAACGCGGCGACAAGAATATCAATTCAGAAACAGGCTATCAACTAGACCTCGAATACATCTATACTCTCAAAAACTGGCGATTTGGGCTTAATCCATTCACATCCTACTATACCAACTATATTTTTATGACCCCCTCGCTGCAATGGTCTGTACTTCCCGACGCGGGACAGATCTACCAATTCTCTCAATCGCGTGTCTTCTCATATGGCGGCGAGTTAGAGATTCATGGACATCTCCTACAGTCTCTCTCCTTTAGTGGTAATGCCTCGTTTGTCTTCTTAGAGAACCTTACCGATGGCTACCCTATACCCTTTACGCCACCTGCAACATTTCGCGGTGTACTGAGCTGGCAAATCCCTTGGATATCTACACGAATAGGTATCTTTACCCTTGAGGGCGAGGGACACTATGTTACAACTCAGAACAGAGTTGCACGTAACGAATTGCCTACTGATGGTTCGCTACGTTTCGATGCGCTTGTTAGCTACAAACGAAAAGCGGGTAATGTGAATTTTACGCTACGAGGCGGGTGTAAGAATCTCTCAAATGCTGTATATTTTAATCATCTAAGCTACTACCGCACACTAGAGATTCCCGAACCAGGACGTTCGTGGAATATCGATCTCGCCTTCGAATTTTAAGCGGCTCAAATTCGCACTAGTAACACTAAATAGGACGCCTCTGCTGTATTTCAACCTCCGAATCCAATTCTACTCGCTTTAAAGATATTAGCTGACGAGATCACGAAGCAACAAAACAACTCCTTGTAATTCTCATCGACGGAATAATATCTTCAGTAGCCTAGACAACCTCAAGGATATCAGTATATTAGATAACTTCTGGAGGGTGTGTCAGAATAATAGCGCTTCGACAACAAGACTCACAATATTGAAGAATGAAAAAAACTTAGCACACGAACCTCACATTAAGTACGATGTGATTCGAGATGCATGATCACCGAGTCGCCAACTTGAATTCCAAATCGCTTCGCAACTAAATCGCACTTACAGGTATAAAATGCAAACAAACGAGGATCGTGATATGAATACATCGCCTCTAGGTTGGTCTGCCCTTTGGCTATGATGAGATCCGCCTCATTTAGTAATTCGTGGAAACGGCTATTAGCAAGAGCAGGTACAGTATTCGGAGCTTCGCAACCATTAGAGAGCACTTGGGCACAAGCTCGCATCGAGATATAATCGGCATCTTGCCCCGAAGCAGCAAAACCCGCATACGGGCAGTTAACTACATAAATCACCTCTGCCCCAGGGATCGTTCGAATAAATAATCGATCGAAAACTATTTCTCCTGCTCGGTCTGCAAGATAGAGTATCTTCGTTTTGTTATGGATACGACTCTTCAACATCGCACCATCATCAATGGCCAGGTGTGCACGAATCCCCTCATCTACCATCTTCATGATCTCCTGCGGGGTATTTTGTACAAAGTTGATCTTTGTCGCAAAGAGTGCGATACGCATCGCATTACGAAACGAATTGCTCCCCATCCGCACTCGAACTCGGAGAGCCGATTGAAGCTCAAGGGCACGGTCGTTCATCGCCTTTTTATAAGGCCAAAAGGGGAATACGCCACGATATTTATTAGCAAGAACATGGTATGTCTCGCGCAAGAAATCAGTAGGACATTGCAGATATCCATGGTTTGCATACCGAGCAGCCAGTTCGGCTGTAATTTGAGAACGCTCTGCTGCAGTCGCATTAAATGCATCTAGGAGCGGCGTAGTACGTTCCAAAATACACGCTAAACAACGATGATCGCCAAGGTATTCTGTAGTAGGATCGTTGTTTGTTACTCGCCCCTCCTCAACTTTGCCGGATGCCACCATCTATCTCCTATTCTCTTCTTACTAGAAAAAACCTTGCTAAGCAAAAAATGTTCGTATTACTAAAAAAGCCTAGATCGCATCTCTACAATCTAGGCATAACCTTCTCACAAAAATAACTATGTGCGGAAGACTAGAAATCCAGTTTCATACTCTTAGGATAACGCACTCGATAACTCAAACGGATTGTTTTCGCCTCGCCTGCTGCTAAGCTTATCTTCCACTTGAGTTCTCCTTTAGTAGCATTAACCTCAGCTTGCGACGATTCGAGTAGCTCTACCTTGATGTTATCTTCTGCTGAGATGGGATACTGATCCTTCAATATTACATTCACAGCTTCCTTTTTATTGTTACGCACGAGTATATCGTAGGTAAAAGTACGTTCGCGATTCGAAGAGAGGAAAATATCGCTACTCTTATCCGATACGACCTTTCTCTCCACGACAATGCGCGGCTCAACTCCTAAGGTGATCGGTAGTTCGTTTGTTTGATTCGTCGGCGTAAGGTAGGTAGAACCCGAACGCATCTTCTCAAAGACAATATTAGCTTGCGAATTAAAGAGGTTGTACTTGTTGTAATCCTTGATAGTTGCCATGAGGAATACATCTGTATTGAGCTTCGGTATCGCTACATAGCTATACTCCACTGGCAACTCTTGCGACTGGATCTCGATCTGATGTCCACGCCCATTCGGAAGTATATCGTAAGGGACTTTTATATCATACGAAATATTCAGCATATTGGAAGCGATATCTACATCCTCCCCCGCTAGGGAAGCGTCATATGCTTGATCATAGTCCAAAGACTCCTCCATTACAGCAACTTTCTCCTTTACCTCCATAGCATTCGAAGCACTGAGTCCCATCGCACGCTTTTGATAGGAACGCTGTATATGCTGACGCAACGTCCAAGGATAGAGATCTGGCGCGTGTTGGTACATCTGTGCAAATCCGTAGATTAGCTTCAGTTTCACATCGTTCCAAAAAAGCCCAGTATTCTGCTCGACGGAGGCACGACTAATCAGCTTCAGTGGTTTTTGCGACATCTCTCCTCGAATCTCGTAAGAGTGATTCCATTGTGCTCCATTAGCCAAGTAACGCACAAAGACCTCGGTAGATAATGCAGCAGCCGACCGCAACTGAAGTAATACCTGTCCTCGACGACACATTTGATCGGTTGCGATACCCTGATCGCGCAACTGATCTTTCACACGCTTAAGTTCCAAATCTACGCTCTGTATATCTTTGGTGAGATTTTGCAATTGTAAGGCGAGGCTTTTCTGCTTTTCATAAACATTCTGCATAAACTCATTGAGCTTTTGTATAGAAGCCTGTAGAGCATCGCTGGTCTTATTTACTTGTGCCGTAAGACCTGCGATATACTTCTCGGTTGCTAACTTCTCTGCCTGCAACTTTTCGCGCTGTTGTGTAAGCCTTTTGTACTCTGCTAATGTTTCCTTAGCGAGTGGAGCAATGTCTGCTAGTTTTTCAAAGGGTATCTCCTCGCGCATAAATTGTGAGGAGAGAATCGTAATCCCCTCTTTTTCGAAGGCAACTTGCACAGTCTCTTCTCGTGCCTCGGGAGAGAGGTTGCTAATAACCAACGAACTCGTTCCCTCTGGGATATCTAGCCGCACTTGGTGCGTTAGTTCTGCGGCATTAAGGTACACCGTTACTGTCTTAAGTTTTGCTTGGGTTTGCATCATTTTCTGCGCCGCTAGGGTTGTTAAACTGGTTAGGAGCAGTAGTGCCCCGAAACTGGATTTTAATATCCTATTCATTGTTCTGTTTATGTTAGTACTCGTACCAAAGTTACAAAAAGCAACGAAGCTAATATTGTGCCAAAGTGAAAAGGCAGAAATATTACAGCAATGATTTATGGTTATATTCGGGTCTCTACAGATAAGCAAACCGTAGAAAATCAACGTTTTGAAATAGACAACTTCTGTATACGGGAATCTATAACAATCGATGGCTGGATAGAAGAAACCATCTCTGGTACAAAGGCCTACTCCAAACGCGCGCTTGGACGACTCCTAAAAAAAATAAAGAAAGACGACCTCATTATTTGCGCCGAACTCTCGCGACTCGGGCGGAATCTATTCATGATTATGGAGATTCTTAACATTTGTATGACCAAACAATGCCGCGTCTGGACCATTAAGGATAACTACCGTCTCGGCGACGATATCCAATCCAAGGTACTCGCTTTTGCCTTTGGTCTGAGTGCGGAGATCGAACGTAATCTAATTAGTCAGCGCACCAAAGAGGCTCTCGCCAAAAAACGAGCAGAGGGGGTAATACTCGGACGTCCAAAAGGCAAAAAGACCGAACCAGATAAACGACTCCTATACGGGAAACGCGAATTAATACAGCAACTGCTCGAGGCGCAAGTCTCAAAAAGCCAGATCGCAAAAATCTGTAAGTGCAACCGGAATACCCTTACTCGATTTTTGAAGGAGGAAATAGATGAAAATAATTGACCCATTTTGAGAGGCAGGGATATAAAACGTTACGCGCATAACTGGGCAGGACTCTATCTCATTGCGACTTTCCCTGCTAAGCACTACGACATTGAAGCATACCCTGCCGTGCGAGACTATCTCCTAACTTTCGGCAAAGAACGTCTTGAACAGACCGGGCGGAACTATCATATTGATGGAAAGGTCATTAGAGCTCGAAAAGCTACACACAACAAATGGTTCGAAATGCAGGATAGTATCAGTTATTCGGACGATTTTTTTGAGCAAAAAATCGTCTGGCAAGAGATGATGTCAGACTCGCTAGAGGATTTTCCTGCTTTTACATTCGACAGTGGTAGCAAAGACGATTTAAAAATGGTACTTAATACTGCCTACATTCTATGTAGTAATAGATTGGATGTGCGCTATATATTGGGACTTCTCAATTCGAAAGTAGGTGCATTTATTATCAAAAAAAACGTAGTAAAACTTGGGAATGATGCCTATCGTATTTTAGATCAGTATGTCGAAAATTTCCCAGTTCCAAAAAATTCACTACTGGAACCTCAAATTATCGAACTCGTAAAAAAAAGGCTAAGCGATGATACATCAAACAAAATATTAGAAGAAGAACTAAATCGTTTAGCATTGAAGGCTTACGAACTAGAAGAATATGCTGATTATATTATTTCTAGTTGATTTTCTGTAGGATATATTCTTTTTCTTTTGTGTTGAATCCATAGAGTTCACATATTTTTTCTTCTATTCTTGACTCGTCTTTCGTTTCTATTTCTCCATATTTAGGCAAGGGAAGTGCGTGTAAAAACACTTCCTTATAGCGATAGTTTTCGCCTAGCATACCTCCTGCATAAAAGTTTTTGAAAATGTATCCAACAATTCTAGAATTTAACAATTTGATGAGATATTCTAGTCTTTCGCCTACCATAATGAATGTAGTTCCCTCTGGGAAAAATTCACCTTTTCTATCAAAGTAAAATTGTGGTTCACTTACAATCTCAGAGTATACGATTTTTTGCTCAAAAAAATCGTCCATATAGTTGCAGCTACGAAGATTGTACGGTGTACTCCCTTGATCGCATCGTGCCGAGAGTTTCGGCTCATAAGCGTTTAGGTGCGCCTTTAGAGCAGGATATTCATTAATTTCTATAGGAGGGATAGCTTCTACTTTTTGTTCTTTGTGGTGTATATATCCGTTATGCGAATTAATGAGGTAAAGCCTGTTCCAGTCTGCTCTATAGCGCCGAATATCCCTGCCTCTCAAAATGGGTCGTATAATTTGTGCCGTTCGCTCACGCTCTTCTTCGCTTTGGCAGGCTGCTAGAATCTCGGAGCGCTTCTCCTCCGTTATAATGAACGCTTCGTTGTACCCCGTCGTGATGCCGCGATTTATCCTCACATCCCATTCGGAGAGTGGAGTCCCCACCTTTTCAATCTTCTCTTTAATACGAGCTTCGATCTCGTTCATAATGATCCAAGCGTGATCGTCCGCAAATTCCTGCACAAGGTAATTTTGCTCGCTGGCTAAATATACAGCCACATCTCTTTGTAATCTAGAAAGCGTTAAAGTTCGCGTCTCGCCTCGATTCGTCTCCTTCTTAAAAGTTAAAATATTTGTATCCACACTCGCATTCTCAAAAATTTGCACTCCGCTAAAATCTATCAAGAGCTCTGGGTTCGTACGCGTCGCAAAAAAATTACGCAACTCACGCCCATAAGCCGCTCGCATCCATTTATTGGAGGTAATGAAACTTAACCTACCCCCAGCGCGCAAGAGTCTGTACCCTAGTTCATAGAACAGCGCATAGATATCCCCCATACTGTTGTACGTCTCATAGTCGAGCTTCTGCAATTGCTCCGAGGCGGTCTTGATACTCTGAAGCTGTATATAGGGCGGATTCCCTACTATACAATCGAACCCTCGGAAGTTTCCCTCTGCATCCCAAACCTCTGGGAACTCAATTCGCCACTCGAATGTTTTCTGCAAGGAGAGTGATGTAAAATAATCCTCTAACTCGAGAATTCGTTTTTGTAATGCAACTAACTTTTTTTCGTATACCTTTTGCTCTTTCGCATTCCGAGCAAAGAGTTGTGGTGTTGTTCGGAGATTATCTAATTCTTGCCTGTTCTGTATCAGTGCTATATATTTCGTATGATTTTCATGTAAATTCTCTCTCAGCGTCGCAACGGTTTGTTGGAGCTCTCTCGCTATTTCGTACTTCTCGTTCTTATCGCTAGCATGCTGATATCTCGCGATACTCTCTTGTATTGTTCCTGCCGAGTATCCTCTTGCACGCAATACTGCGCCCAGACTAGCTTGCAAAGGGAAGAGAAAGACTAGCGAATTACCACATTTTATATTGATATCGATGTTCGGAAGCGTCTCAAGATCCTTATAGTCGCTCTCTGGTGTGTAGTATGCGTGTTTTAGAAGCTCTATCCAAAGGCGTAGTCTACAAATTTGCACCGAGGTAGGGTTGATATCTACTCCGAAGAGACAATGCTCGATGATGTAACGCTTCTCGTTAAAGAGCGCTTCCTGAATACGCTGACTCTTGGGGTCGTGATAATTATAAGCAAAATACTCTCCATTGCGATCGTATACCACAAGCTCGTCGTCTTCTACCTTAAGAGGACAACCAACAATACACCCCATCCGATCTACAAGAAGATTAAGCTCATATTTGATGTATACCAACTCATTGAGTGCTGCTACCAAGAAATGTCCAGAACCTACTGCGGGGTCGCATATACGAAGACTATTTAGGATTTGCATAGCCTCTTCATCCTTTATCTTGTTGCGCACGAGCTGATTCTGGAGCTCTGTAAGATTGCTACATTGCCAACAAAAATGGTCGTTGAATTTCTCTACAACCGTTCTTCGTATTGTTTCACGACAGATAAACGAGGTGATGTATCCTGGAGTGAAAATAGCACCATCCTTGTGTCCATTGATCTTTTCGAAGATTAGTCCTAGTACCGAAGCGTTGATGAGGGTCTTACTACTTTCGCCCGTAAGCGTTTTATAGCTCGAGAAGTCGTATGCATCCAAAAAACGAAAGAGATAATCGAAGACCTTCAAGGTAGGGGCTAGTTCTATCTGTTGTCCACGATGTAGCACACTACGTGTCAGGAGTGGTAATTGCGCCCCCGTATTTAAGGCACTTATCTTCACAATCTTTTCGAGTTCCGTACGCTCGAAAAGGGAACTGTTAAGGTAGGGTATATTGGGGAAGGACCGTGCAAAATCGCCCGTGCGTTCTTCTGGATGTATGGCAAGTACTGTAAAAAAAAGATCGTTAAGCTCTGCGAAATCGTGCACTAAATCGGTAGATAAAAAGTGAAACGACGACGCCCCGCCATTGTAAGCAAGGAGTTGAGCCTCGAGGAGTTTGAGAAAGAGGATACGGTTGAGCCACGTTGTGCATAATTCCAAGGAAATATTGAAAACCTGCTCGTCGTACTCCGTTCCGTATTGTTCTCTGGTCTCAAAATCTATCCAGTTAGTTTGCACTTTAGCGAGTGTTTGTTCTAGAAGAGAGGCCGAGTCCGCTTGTCTTTTGCGAGCAATCACCATTTTACTCCCCTTTTCCTTGCGTTCCTCGAGTCCGAGTATATGCAAGAGTTCGTTATAAAATGTGCGATCGAGCTGGTTCGGATCTGTATGTACCTGTAATTTTAGCAGATGCGTAGGACTCAGAAATTTATACAATGCAAGCAACAAAGAGGACTTCTTTCCCGATAATACGGTGTCGATCTCCTTCGCAAAGCTCTGCAACGAAAAATACGTATAGTGCAACGGTTCGGTAGTTTGCACTGCGCTGATAGCTTCGGCAGCTATCGTTGAATAGAAAACCTGTGTTTTGCCACGAAATTCTGTGAAGGATCGCTTGAGACGAGGATAAAGCTTTCGTTCAAATTCTTGAGCATCGAACACAAAGAATTCCTCACCATTGGTTGCTATCAAGTGCCGTAGATAAACGTTTTGCTTCTCGCAGCGTTCTTGCATAAAATAGTAAGCGAGCTCCTGCAGTGCCTTACGGTTAAGATCCGCACTCGTACACATCTCCGCACTATTACTAGGGCTTTTTACCTCAATGATCACCTTTACTGGCACACTACACTTCTCCTGTATCCGAAGGTCGCAATGATCTTCACCTGGTGGCATATCAAATTCGTGGTAAAACGTATCGCGGAGAAAATCGCGCAGATCGCTCTTCAGAGCCTCTTCACTCTGCCTGTGTTTTGCTAAAAAGATTTGCAAGTTACGAGCGAACGCTTCCAGTATATCTTGTTGAACACAGACCTCGCGATAACGAGGATGAAGAGCTGCAAGAAGTGCTGTGATTTGAGGCGAGTGTTTTGCCATATTTTTTTCTCTTGGATTACAACAAAGATAGTGCGAGATTACGCAGTTTGACTGAAAAAGAATCTAAAGACGATTGTTGCAATCAACTTAACACTTCTATGCAAAATAGCTATTTTTGACTAGTATAAATTACAGCATTGTAAATGATAGATTTGTGTACAATTTTTGAGGAGTTCTCCGTGGCTATAACGATTACCGATCTCGAGGGTACGATTATTTATATGAACGAACAATCGGCGCAAGTGAATGCAAAGGGGGGAGGTAAAGCTCTCGTTGGTAAACAAGTGCGCGACTGTCACACAGAGCGCTCAAAGAATATCATCGAGCAACTCTTTCAGGGTGCAACAAATGCCTATACGATAGAGAAAAAAGGCGTTAAGAAACTCATCTATCAAGCTCCTTGGAAAGAAAACGGTCAGATAAAAGGCCTAGTAGAATTTTCCATCATCCTTCCCGAGGGCGAAATGCCCCACTATATACGAAGCTAAGTATAAGAATCACATAATATAACTCGAAAAAGAATTATGAGAGGTATTAGACTATTTCTTTGTTTTGTATTCCTAGCCCTCACAGCAACTGTCGCAACGGCTACTGGAACTACCCCCCTTTGGCTTGTAACTCCGCGAATATCGCCAGACGGTTCACAAATAGCCTTTGCATACAAAGGTGTTTTATACGTAGTTGCTGCACAGGGCGGACAGGCTCGAGCTCTTACCACAGGGCATGCGTATGCTGCCCATCCCGTTTGGTCGCCCGATGGGAAACAAATAGCTTTTGCTAGCGACCAGTTCGGCAATTTCGATATCTTCCTCATTAATACTGATGGAACCGATCTTCGTCGTATCACGATTCTCTCGACCACAGAGATTCCTCAATCCTTCACTCCTGCAGGCGATAGTATTGTCTATGCTGGTATGTACCTTGGTTCGCACAAGTCTGCCGCCTTCGTGGGAGGTTGGAATAATCCCCTCTATCGTGTTGCTACCACTGGAGGAGCAGAGACTCTACACCTCCCCGTCCCTGCTCAAAATGTGAGCTACGCACCCGATGGTAAAAGCTTCCTTTTTGAACAACGCACAAGTGTAGAAAACGAATTTCGCAAACACCATACAAGTTCTGCGAGTCGCGATATATGGCTCTACGACCCCACTACCCAATCGCTCTCATGTCTAGTAAAACGTCCTGGAGAAGACCGTTGTCCACGTTTTGCCCCCGATGGTAAGAGTTTTTACTTTTTAAGCGAGCGAGAGGGAGGCTCTTTCAATGTATACGAACAACCACTGAATGGTAGCAATCCAACCGCAATAACCCACTTCGAGAAACTCCCCGTACGCAGCCTCTCGGTAGCAAATAACGGAAAACTCTGCTTTGTATACGACGGCGAGATTTACACCACCCGCAAGGGGGAGACTCCCAAAAAAGTAGCCATTGAAATTGTACGTCCAGACGATCCGATCGATAACCTTCAACTCTCTTTCCAAAATTCGGCTAACGACGGCATCCTTTCACCCAATGGTAAAGAAGTTGCCTTTACCGTGCGTGGCGATGTCTATGTTACCTTCGTGCAATACAACGATACCAAACGCATTACCAACACTCCCGAACAAGAACGTTCGGTAAGCTTTTCGCCCGATGGTCGGTCTCTCGTCTATGCAGGAGAGAGAGATGGGAGTTGGAATCTCTATCTGACCACGATTGTGCACCCAGAAGAAAAATATTTCTCCCTCGCAACAGAACTCAAAGAGGAAGTCTTACTCGCCAATGCGCACCAAACCTTCCAACCCGTATTTTCGCCCGATGGCAAAGAGATCGCTTTCCTTGAAGACCGAACCAAATTGAAGGTAATCAACCTAGCAACCAAAGCAGTACGCGAGGTAACAGACGGGAGCAAAAACTACTCATACGCAGATGGAGATCTAAGCTTCGAATGGTCGCCAGATAGCAAATGGTTCGTACTTCAGTACGAGGATAAACATCGTTGGCCAAATTCAGATATAGGCTTAGTGAGTGCTGCAGGTGGTCCTATTACAAACCTTACGCTGAGTGGTTATACTGACACCAATCCCCGTTTTATGATGAACGGCGATATGATCATCTGGACAAGCGATCGCAACGGACTTCGCAACCACGCTAGCTGGGGTGCACAAAGCGATGTTTATGCCTTCTTCACAACCAAAGATGCGTACGATAAGTACCGACTCTCTAAGAGCGAATACGAGATGCTTAAAGAGAATAAGAGTGAAGATAAAAAAGAGGATAAAAAGGATGATAAAAAGAAGGATAGCAAAAAAGATAAAGCTAAGGAGGAAGAAACAAAAGCCTTGAAAATCGATCTAAATAGAATAGAAGATCGCATCGTTCGTCTTACAATACATAGTTCCGACCTCTCGGATGCCATAGTAACTCCCAATGGCGAGAGTCTTTACTATCTCTGTCGTTTCGAGGGACGTTATAATCTCTGGAAGACCGATCTCCGCAAGAGAGAAACAAAAAAAGTGTTAGATCTGAATGCAGGAGCTGGAGCGATTTCGCTTGATAAAAAGGGTGAGAATATACTCATTGCTACGTACGACCAAATGATCGCAATCGAGCTTAAGAGCGAAAAACAGACTAACGTTGCTTTCAAAGCACCTTTCAATTTACAACCAAAGAAGGAGCGTGAGTATATCTTTAAACACGTATGGCAACAGGTAGTAGATAAATTCTATCGAACCGATTTACACGGTGTTGACTGGAACTATTACAAGCAAACTTACGAGAAGTTTTTACCGCACATCGCTAACAATTAC
>CBDEMG010000059.1:0-4334 GCA_965240855.1 uncultured Bacteroidia bacterium
TGGCTCTGAATGTAATATTGTTCCGTACGGAACAATGCGGAGGGTACGAAACCCTCCGTTAAAATAAACCTGCACGCTGAGCGCGCAGGAACACCAAAATGTAGCCCGTGGGGGTGAAACCTCCACGTTCATCTTAGCGGCGGGTTGCCCACCCGCCGTATAAAATCCCGCCTTAGGCGGTGGTGAGTATTTCTAGCATGGTGGTGGGACGTTGGGCGTATTATAGATTGAGATGATAAGAGAGTAAGATGAAAAATCACTCTTTCGGTAATACCTCTTTCGGGTTGACGAATGCACTCATGCGGGCAATGGCACGTTGTTTTTGACTCCTGTCTGGGTGTACATAAAGATTGAGAGTGGTATTGACCGTCGAATGCCCTAAGAGGGCGCTCACCGTTTTGTAATCACATTTACTCTCAATACAACGCGTTGCAAAGGTGTGACGCAAAGCGTGAAAAGAGATGTGTGGAATGGAAAGTTGTTTTAGTATCTGCTTAAAAAAATCGCGATAGTGTTGTGGCGAAAAGGGGATAGAGGAATTCCCTACGACAAAATCTAACGGATTCGTATTCCGAAATCCTAATAGGGTGCGATAGAGCTCTTTGCAGATGGGTATCTCGCGATTCGCATTCCGAGTCTTGGGTGTACTTAGGTTCTTTTCAACACGCCCCATGTCGCAGTTATAGATTAAACCATAAGATTGATGCACATGCAGAACACGCTCGCGCAAATCGACGTCTTGCCACTGCAGAGCACAAATCTCGCCAATCCGCATACCTGTACAGATCGCAAGTAGGAGTCCGATATTCTTTGATGTGGGTTCGTTTAATAGATGTTTCAAAAGTTGCCTGTGCTGTGCAATCGTGAGCATTTTGATGTTCGGTGTATCCAACCAACGGGGGTAGTTTAACTCCCACTCTGGCGCGTCACAAAGCCCATTTTTAGCGCCATATTTTAAGATATATTTTAGTGTTGCCACGACATTGCGAATTGTATTCTTGGCAAGCCCTGCTTGTGCAGCTTCCAAGATAAATTGCTGCACTTCGGCTTCGGTGATTTTTGTAGCCTCCCCCCAGCGGGGGAGGATGTAACACTTAATATTGAGCTGGTAGGCATAGAGAGAGGAGCGTTTAATGAGTGGTTCTTTGGCTTTACGCCAAGCGAGCGCAATCGTACTTAGCTTTGTTGGCATATTCACAAGAGTTATATTCCCCGACACGCATCGAGGGAATTATACTCTTATGTACCATGCGGGGAAGCTATCGGTTACACTACAAGGAGGGGGAGAATAATTCTCATATATTCCATAAGGTAAATTCCTGCCAATTGTCTGGAAAACCCATATGTTTTAGTTTTACGAGTTTCGGTCTCTTTTTCAAAAGAGTTATGAGCTCTTCTTTGAGAGGGGAGGTAAGAGCCATAACGCTAGACAAGTAAAGAAGTACTGATATGTAAGCAAATAATTTATTTCTCCTAATACATTCTCCTTCCTTTGGTGGTAAAAAAGTGGTAGGGAGAAGTGTTACACGAGGAAATAATAACTCGATAGTAAATCGCCGATTCCATAAACGACTGTGATGTGCACAAACGTTTCGGAGAGACGTTAAGGCATGCATCCAGTTCGGAAGTATCTCTACTCTTTTTAAGCCCAATGATCCACAAATTCTATTGTAAGCTGGGTGTTTTTTGTCTAAGCCCGCGAATAGCTTGCTTAGAAGTCCCATTGATATGACCTCTACCATCATCCATGACGGAGGTAAATCTGGTTCTCCATATTTCTTGTAGTAATGTACTACAAAGTCTTCCTTACTACGCTTCACATCTTCTCTAATTTTAGAGACGAGCGTATTATATTTCTCTCGTTGCAGGTGAAATAGGTCAGTTTCGAGATACCAAAATGGAGAATCCGTGTAGGTAGAGTATTCAGACGAAAGCCGAGTTCTTAATGCTATCTCTATTCTTCCGAGCTCTCTATTTAAGAGGGAGCGCAACTGCACGTCAAAGTAATATAAATCAACAACATCATCGAGCAAGAGATCATCTCTTAAGAATTGATGATCCGCTCCTTCAGTATTGTCTTGAAATGGATAAGTATAGGCTCTTAGCCTATAAGAGCTTATATTGCAAAGAAAGTCTTTTGCTCGCTCGTCATTAGGAATGAGAAGTCCTCTTTTTTTGAGTTTCTGAATTTGTTGTTCAAGAATAATAGGAGGCTTCTCATATTTCATGAGCGTAATTTATCTATGTCTTATAGATACCATATATGCTCGAAGGTCTCCCCAGGTGCGCTGTTCTTATGGGAAGCGTGGGAGACCATGTTAGTACAAAGATATATATATTTTTTATACAAAAAACTATCGGTTGCCCTTAGCCCTATTGTGCGTCTTGCACAGCATTTGGCAATTCTCTGGGGCAGAGTCGCCACCGTTATGCCAAGCCGTAACGTGGTCTGCGTCCATTTCTGCCATCTTGTATATACGTTTTTGGTTCGGATTTTCGGACACAGCACACAGCGGACAGTTCGATATCCCCGCAGCAGCCGCCTCTGCTGTCTGACGGTTATAAACCGCTCGTTTTGTGTTCTCCTCAAAGATGCGGATATCCAAGAGCTGCTTATCTTGCTCCCCACCCAGCAGATACTCATAGATGTTGCGCGGGCATTTGATGGAAATATCTCCACGTAGCGCATTGACACGACGCGCGAGATGCTCGACGCTGTAAGGGGTGTTGTGATAGGTTTCGTAGAGGCGTCCCCATTCCAGACCACACATATCCTTCTCCACCATAGAGAACGTGCTCGAGACCCAATCGATGACCGAACGAAAATAGGTCTCCATCGCCGAGGCGTTGGGGTCGTGCCTGTGGAGGCTCATATACACATCTACTGAAAGGTTCTGGCTCTCACATACCCACTTGAGCGCCATTGCGAGGTAGTCTTGCCGCTTAATATCTCCCTTAACGTAGTGCCCCCATTTCTGTAGCTCAGCATTCTGCGAATTGCTAAAAATAGACTTTGCCGCATTCACGAAGCTACCCGAATAGATAGCATTGAGCAGCTCTTGGTCGTTAAGGGGGATTCCCGTGATATTGATGGTCTTGAACCACTCTTTAATCTCGTACTCTTCCCCCTCACAAATATAGATAAGCAGGCGTGTCTGGAGAAGCGCCTCCTGTTGGCTTTGCGAAAGACCAGAGAAATACTGCACATTACCCCCACTGTCTTTTATGGCGAACTTGCCCGTAACGAAGCGCCCAATAGAGGTAATACGCTGTTGCCCGTCGAGGACTTCAAGAAGACCGTCCGTGCGCTGATTGAAATAGAGAAGTCCAATGGGGTAGCCTTTGAGCAGAGAGTCAATGAGTGCCACGTCCCGCTTCCCGTCGTTGTAGATGTAGTGGCGTTGGTACTCGGGTTGGATCAGGAGTTGCCCGTCAAGCCCAAAGAGCCCCTTCCCCTCGAGTTCGTTGTAGACAAAGCCTTTGCAGATGTCAGCAACGTTCCACTCGGTGTGTAACTCGGTCTTCATAGTTTGAAATATTGGGTTGTACAGAAAGCGAAGGCAAAGGATTTTCAAATGGTTTGTGGAATCAGGAAAGCGGTGTTGCTCAACCTCTTGTTCAGAGCCAGAGGATATATAAGCGTATCTTTATTAAAGCTATTATAGAAGGCGCAAACGAATAAATAGTCGCTTGTACTGGATTCATTTTTGTTTCTACAGCCCAACAACTGGGGCGTCCAAAATCGTAACTACAACCCAATATTTCAAACTGTTCAGGGCAGTATTTGTCAAGGAAGGAGATCGGGACGCCCATAACGCCATCGTAGTCTGAGGGGATGGCGTCGGTAAAGGGCACCTCTATGGCGTCGTAGTTGTCGTAATGGTCGTAAGCCTCCTTCCCACGGAGCTCCTTATGTTTGGAGAAACGAAGGTTGTCTGCCATGGTCATTAACGACAGGGGCTCGTGTCTGCGTCCATGGTCAATATTGGTGAGCCAGATAGAAGGAACATTTTTCATTCTTATATCTCCGTCCATTCTGTCGTAATCATCGTTACTAGTGGTACGAAACCACATACCACCTGCCCAAGAACGACTCCCAGACCAGATCTTGTTGTCTCTTATCAACGGGAATACTTCTTTGTAAGTAATGCAATTCTTATTGCCTAGAATAGCAAATGGCTTTTCCCCCTCCACAATCCACGCCAGAAACTCTCGGAAGAGGGAAAAGGGTGGGTTCGTGATGACGAAGTCTGCCTCGTTGCGCAAGGCGGTTACCTCTGGGCTACGGAAGTCGCCATCGCCCTTAAGATAATCCCACTCCAAGGCATCTATAT